>JARBTU010000013.1 GCA_029240015.1 Oscillospiraceae bacterium
TAAACGTGGTTTTGGAGGTGCATTGTTTGCAGGCGTTTTAGGAGGGCTGTTTGCATCTCCTTGTGCAACCCCGGTTTTAGTTGTGCTCCTTGCTTTTGTTGCAAAAGAAGGAAACTTGTTCCTGGGAATTGTGTTGCTTCTTTTATATTCACTGGGTCACAGCGTCTTAGTGCTGATTGCGGGAACATCAGTCGGATTTGTTAAAAATTTGTCCTCCAATCCAAAGTATGGAAAAGCAAATAAAATTTTAAAAATTGTCATGGGTTCCATGATATTATTATTATCCTTTTATATGTTTTATTTGGGGTTTTAATGAAGCTGTTTTATACTTTAAAACAATTAAAATACCTGTCTCTTAAATTTTGAGAGACAGGTATTTTAATTTAAAGCAGTAAAAGTCTTTCATCAATTTGAACACAGTATGGCACTTGTGCACAAATATC
Organism: Oscillospiraceae bacterium; assembly: GCA_029240015.1. Lineage (GTDB taxonomy): Bacteria > Bacillota > Clostridia > Oscillospirales > Ruminococcaceae > JARBTU01. The sequence continues at coordinate 444 of JARBTU010000013.1, forward strand.
TGTACTTTGTGCCTTGTATAAATAAGAAATATTTTTTAATGATTTGTTGATTATACTTGAATTTTCATAGAAATGGTGGTAGAATTACAAAAGATTTATATAAAATACCTAATTCAATAAAATATAATTATAATTTTTCGAGGTGTTCTAATTTGTATTTTGTAAGCTTTTTATTACTATTCCCTGTTCTTACAGCTGTTTTATTATTTTTTGCCAAAGGTTACCTTGCAAAGAAAATTATTGTGATTACTTCAAGCGTTGTTATATCCGGCATGGCATTAATTTTTGCGACAATGAATTTTTTTACACTCTCAAATCGTTTTTATATAAAAGACGCGGAATTTGTTAATATCTTGTTTCTCATTATTGAATTTGTTATCATGTGCTACCTCATATATCTTGGAATAAGGTTTAAGAAGTATTATGTCTCTCTGTTGTCTCTCGTCCAGTCGGGCATTTTGTTTTGGTTAGAATTATCAGGACAGGCAAAGACAGAACATTCTTTTAATATTTATATCGACAAGTTCGCGATAATTATGTGCTCAATCATCGCTGTTATCGGCTGTTTAATCTGTGTATATGCCGTCGGGTACATGAAAAGCTATCATCAGCACCACAAGGAATATAAAGACAGAACGACTCTGTTTTTTCCGTTATTGTTCCTGTTCATTAGTGCAATGTTTGGGATTGTGTTCTCGGACAACTTGATTTGGCTGTTTTTCTTTTGGGAAATCACAACATTCTGCTCCTTTTTACTCATCGGATACACCAAGACAAAAGAGGCTGTTACCAATTCCTTCAGAGCATTATGGATGAACCTAATCGGCGGATTATGCTTCGCTGTGGCTATTGCGTACTGTGCCTTAAAGCTGCATACACTTTCTTTGCACACGATTGTTCACATGGGGGCGGGCGCACAGGCAGTAACCATTCCAGTATTTTTATTATGCATTGCATGTCTTACAAAATCTGCTCAGCTTCCTTTTTCCAAATGGCTTCTTGGGGCAATGGTGGCACCGACTCCTACTTCTGCACTGCTTCATTCTGCAACGATGGTAAAAGCGGGAGCATATTTGCTCATCAGGCTTTCTCCTTTGTTGGCACACACTGTTGCGGGCGCCTTGGTTACAACTATCGGGGGATTCACTTTTTTGGCGACCTCATTGCTTGCGATTTCTCAAAGTGATGGGAAAAAAGTTCTTGCGTACTCTACTATTGCGAACCTAGGACTGATTATTGCGTGTGCCGGAATAGGCATGTATGAAGCAGTATGGGCGGCTATGCTTCTTATCCTCTTCCATGCTGTATCCAAATCACTGATGTTTCTTTCGGTGGGTGCTGTCGAAAACAGCATTGGCAGCAGGAATATTGAAGATATGCACGGATTAATTGTAAAGGTTCCTGCACTTGCCTTTGTGATGCTTATCGGGATTGCGGGCATGTTCTTGGCACCGTTCGGCATGCTGATTTCCAAATGGGCAGCCTTAAAAGCTTTTATTGATTCCAACAGCATTTTGTTAATCATTTTCCTGGTATACGGAAGTGCCGCAACGTTATTTTATTGGACCAAATGGCTTTCCAAACTTGTCGCAGGTGTTCATCACAGCGAAAGAAAGGATAATCAGGCAAAAGGGTGTGAATGGTTTTCACTTCTTGCGCATTCGGGAATCATGATATTTTTATGTCTGTCTTTTCCTACAATATCAAGGCACTTGATTGAACCGTTTTTATCTGAAATCTTTGGTTATAAAATATCTTCTATTATAGGGGATGGGAACATACAAATCATGACCTTTATGCTTTGTATGATATTTATTCTTCCTTTTGGAATCCGGGTATTAACTTTGGATAAGACAAGCAAACAAAAGTCGTCTTACATGTGTGGCATTAACACAGGGGACGACAGAAAATTTGTGGATTCTCTTGGTGAGAAAAAGAAGATGTATCTTTCAAACTGGTACATGGAAGATTTGTTTGGCGAAAAGAAAATTCTTCTCCCTTCAATCATCATTGCTACTGTAATCATAGTTGTATTACTTGTGATTGGGATAGGGGGGGCACTATAATGATAAAGATTGTTTCCACTGTTTTATATCTCGTCTTTGCGCCTGTTTTTGGTGGTTTGCTTGCGGGAGTGGACCGAAAAATCACAGCAAGAATGCAGGGGAGAAAAGGTCCGCCTATCTTACAGCCTTTTTATGATATTTTCAAGCTTTTTTCCAAGGAAGCCATTGTTGTGGACCATCTGCAAAATTTATTCGTGATCGGATATTTGGTTTTTATCATATTTACAGGCTGTCTGTTTTTTTACGGCGGAGACTTGCTTCTGGCTTTCTTTGCTATCACACTTGCTGAAATTTTCTTGATTATGTGCGCAAGTTCGGCTAATTCGGCATACAGCTCCATGGGGTCGCAAAGAGAGCTCTTGCAAATGATGGCGTACGAGCCTATGATTTTAATTGTTGCGATTGGATTTTATATTGCAACCGGAAGCTTTTCGGTAGGGGAGATTATTACTTCCCAAACTTCTGCAATTGCAACCACTCCGGGAATATTTTTAGGATATCTTTACATCCTTACGATTAAGTTCAGAAAGTCCCCGTTTGATTTAAGCACATCTCACCATGCCCATCAAGAGATGGTAAAAGGGCTTACGGTTGAGCTTTCCGGCCGCACTCTGGGCATCACAGAGCTTGCACATTGGTACGAAAATACGTTCTTGATAGGGATTATCGCGATTTTCATCATTAATGCAACTTGGTGGAGCTGGATTGTCGCTTTGGCGGTCTGCGCATTGGCTTATTTCATGGAAATACTGATTGACAACACCTATGCCAGAGTAAAATGGAAAGTCCTTCTCAATTCCTCTTGGATTGTTGCGTTTGGTTTGGGAATATTAAACTTACTTGCTCTATATTATATCAAATAGAAAAAGATACCCACAAAGTTCAAAAAGGGAAGTGAGACAAAATGTCGTTTGCCTCAAAGTCACCATGGCTTATACATTATGACGGTTCAAGCTGTAACGGGTGTGATATTGAAGTTTTGGCGTGCTTAACGCCTGTATATGATGTGGAACGGTTTGGTGTTATAAACACGGGAAACCCAAAACATGCGGATATCTTTCTGATTACAGGTGGCATAAATAAACAAAATGAAGAAGTCGTAAAACAAATATACGACCAAATGCCTTCTCCTAAAGTGGTTGTAGCGGTTGGAGCTTGTGCCTGCAACGGCGGAATATTTAAAGAATGCTATAACATTATGGGCGGAGTGGATAAAGTACTCCCTGTGGATATTTATGTTTCCGGCTGTGCTGCCAGACCTGAAGCCATTATTGATGGGGTTGTCAAAGCGGTTGCATTGCTGGACGAAAAATCAAAATCCATATCACAAGGAAGGTGAGCCATTTATGACAACACAAAGCATTACAACGATATCGAATGAAAATTTAATTTCAGAAGTCATAAAGTTGAAAGATGAGGGGTATCGTCTGGTTCAAATCTGTGCAACCACAGTAAATTCAGAATATGAAATTACCTACTCGTTTGCTTTGGACTATGAATTTTTGTGCATCAGGCTGATGATACCTGAAGAAGCTGAAATTATGAGTATCAGCCAAGTTTTTGCTCCGGCATTCTTATATGAAAATGAAATGAAAGATTTGTTTGGAATCAAAATCAATGCACTGAGCCTTGATTATCAGGGGAATTTTTATAGACTGGAGCAAAAAACGCCCTATAAAAATCAATAAATTCCCCACTATTATAATGACTTAGAGAAAGAGAGAATTGCTATGTCTGCAAGAAGTATAGTTCCGTTTGGACCTCAGCATCCGGTTCTGCCGGAACCCATTCATCTTGATTTGGTGCTTGAAGACGAAACAGTTATTGAAGCAATCCCTTCCATTGGCTTTGTGCACAGAGGGCTGGAAAAACTGGTTGAAAAAAAAGACTTTCAAGACTATGTTTATGTAGCGGAAAGAATCTGCGGCATCTGCAGTTTTATTCATGGCATGGGATATTGCAGTGCTATAGAAAGCACCATGGGAATCGAAGTTCCGAGAAGAGCAGAATATTTGCGCACCATTTGGGGCGAAATGTCACGGATTCACAGCCATTTGCTGTGGCTTGGTCTGCTTGCAGATGCTTTTGGATTCGAAAGCTTATTTATGCAGTCGTGGAAGCTGCGTGAAAAGATTTTGGACATGTTTGAGATGACAACGGGCGGAAGAGTCATCTTTTCTGTCAACCAAATCGGTGGTGTTAAAAGAGACATGGACTCAGATACGCTAAAGCTTTTTATAAAAATATTTGATGACATGAAGAAAGAGCTTACCGCGCTTACAAAAGCATTTTTGAACGACTATTCTGTGAATACAAGGCTAAAAGGGGTCGGAATCCTTACTAAAGAAAAAGCCCATGAACTTGGCGCAGTCGGACCGATGATGCGTTCAAGCGGGATCGAAATTGATACAAGAAAGCTTGGATACAGCGCATATAACGAGCTTGATTTTCAGGTTATCACAAGCCCTGTGGGCGACAGCTATGCCAGAACTGAAGTACGGATCAATGAAATTTTTCAGTCGATAGAAATCATACGGCAGGCGGCACAAAAAATCCCTGATACGGAGCTTTCTTTGGTAGTCAAAGGGTTCCCAAGCGGTGAATATTTTATGAGGGCGGAACAGCCACGCGGCGAAGCAATTTATTATGTCAAAGGTAACGGTACGAAATTTTTAGACCGTGTCCGCGTCCGAACACCTACTTTTGCGAACCTCCCCTCTATGCTTGAAGTCTTAAAAGGGTGCCAGCTTGCGGATGTTCCTACACTAATTTTGACTATAGATCCTTGCATAAGCTGTACTGAAAGATAGTGATAAAAATATGACAATCATGAATTTTACGAAAACAATCTTAAAAAATTTGTTTTCAAAGCCTGCAACAACAAAGTATCCTTTCGTGAAGAAAGAGTACCCCGAGGGTACAAGAGGAAAAGTGGAGATTGATATTGATTCCTGTATTTTTTGCGGAATATGCAGCAGAAAATGCCCTCCCAATGTTATTGAAGTCAACAGAGAAAAAAAAGAATGGAAAATTGATCCCTTCGGATGCATTTCCTGTTCTGCTTGTGTATATGCCTGTCCTAAAAAGTGCCTTTTCATGAACCAAGAATACACCGCTCCTGCACCACAAAAAACCACGAATACTTTCACAAAAGGAGAATAATTTATGCACGAATATCATGAAGCGATTCATATTATCGAACATGCAATCGAACAAGCACAAAAAGAAAACAAAAATAAAGTAACCAAAATTAACTTGGTTATCGGAGAGAGTTCCGGATATTCGGGAGAAACGATTCAGCTCCATTTTGAAGATGCTGCAAAAGGTACCATTTGCGAAGGAGCAGAAATTTCCGTAAGACCGGTAAAAACGATGCTCAAATGTCCAAATTGCGGGGAACTTTTTGTTCGCAAGCCGTTACATTTTGACTGTCCCCATTGCGGGACGGACGGTATCCCAAGTGATGTAGGGAAAGAAATGAGCATCGAGAGCATTGAAGCTGAGTAACCGATAGTGATGAAAACGGTTAAAATCACCATAACGGGAATCGTACAGGGAGTAGGGTTCCGCCCCTTTATTGCAAATCTAGCAAACAGGATAGGTATTGCCGGATGGGTTCGCAATTCAAGCGGAACCGTCATTGTTTTGGCTTACGCGAGCGAAGATGCCATTGATATTTTCTTAGGTTGTATCCAAAGTGAGACTCCAAAAGGTGCTTTGATTACAAATATCTTGCTCACTGAACAGCAACCAAAAGAATTTAAAGATTTTAAAATCATCGAGAGTAAACCCAACTCTACTGATGATATTTTCATTCCGCCCGATATGGCAGTTTGTGATGAGTGCGTTCATGAACTGTTTGACAAGAGCAATTCAAGATACAAGTATCCATTTATCAGTTGCGTTTCGTGCGGAGCAAGATACACTATCATAAAAGAAATTCCGTTTGACCGAGAGCGAACGACAATGGACATTTATGATATATGCCTTTTCTGTAAAAAGGAGTATAAATCTGATTTTCGCAGAGGATATGCTCAAACGATTTCCTGCCACGATTGCGGACCGCAGTTGATACTGAATTGTTATGATGGCATAGAATTGCATGGAGAAACAGCGCTCCAAAAATCCATTGATATTCTTCATCAAGGCGCAATATTAGCGGTAAAAAGCATTGGTGGGTACAATTATATATGCAAGACGGATTCGGCAGAGACAGTAAAAAATCTAAGGTTCTTAAAGGCAAGGGAGAACAAACCTTTTGCCATTATGTTTGCAGATATGAGAGAGGTCAAAAAATATTGCATCGTTTCTGATGAAGAAGAAAAACTGCTTACATCAAGCGCACGTCCCATCGTACTATTGGAGCGAGAAAACAGATTAATAGATGAAAACATCTGTAAGGAGAGCCGATTTATCGGCGCTTTTTTACCATATACCCCCTTGCACCATTTGTTACTGAATGAGTTTAAAAGTTTAATTGTAACAAGTGCAAATATTTCTGATTGGCCTATTATTACTAAAGACAGCGTGATGTTAAAAACAACATCGCCATATCTTTCAGGAGTTCTTTATAATACCCGTGAAATCGTCACACCGCTGGATGACTCGGTTTCGAGAGTAGTCCTATCTTCCACACAACTCATACGCAGAAGCAGGGGATATGTCCCCCTTTCGATAAAAATCAATCCTAAAAATCAAAATGATATTTTGGCAGTTGGGGGAGATTTGAAGTCTTCATTTTGCTTGCTCAAAGATAATAATGCGTACATGAGCCAATATTTTGGAGATATGCAAAGCGCTGAAATATCGGATGCTTTCGTAAGTGCCTATGAACACATGGGCAGGTTGTTTCATATCCATCCGCAAGTCGTTGTTACAGACAAACATCCCAATTATCATTCCAAAGCATTTGGTGAGAGTTTGGGGATGAAAACCATTGAACTTCAACATCATGCAGCACATATCTATTCTGTTATGGCTGAAAATACGCTCAATAAAACCATTGGCGTTGCGTTTGACGGAACAGGATTTGGTGATGACGGTGCCATGTGGGGCGGAGAATTTTTTGTGATGGACGGCTGTAACAATGAGCGTGTTGGTCATCTTGATTACACCAAACTTTGCGGTGGAGATTCAGTCGCAAAAGATGCTGCACTTCTTGCGTATTGTTATCTTCATAAAATGGGATTGCATGATCAGATTGTTGACGATAGGTTTGCTGTCATCCATACTGCTCTTGAAAATGACATCAACACACAATTATCTTCCAGTATGGGAAGGCTTTTTGATGTAATCAGTGCACTCTTAGGATTAAAGAACTATAATTCTTATGAGGGAGAATGCGCAATGGCTGTTGAAAATTGTGCGTTCGATGCCATCAAATCCCGACAACGTCCTTACCCTTTGCATTTTAATGTCATAAAACAAGACCATTTTGTTAAAATAAACTTTGATTATCTGCTCCGTGAAATAATACAATCCAAAAGCGAGCACGTTAGCAACAACAGATTGGCTCTGGGCTTTCATGAAGCAGTTTCTTGTATGATTGTTGAGGTCTGCAATTGGATTAGAAAGGAAAAAAAGATAAACGCCGTAGCATTGAGCGGAGGAGTTTTTCTTAATAAAATATTACTTGAAAGAACGGTTCAGCTATTAAAAGAAAGTGACTTCCAAGTTTATTTTAACCAAGCAGTTCCTCCGAATGACAGCGGGCTTGCGCTTGGGCAGGCATTTTATGCGGCTAAAGTTTTAGGTGATGATTAGGGAGGTTGTTGATCTATGTGCGTCGCAATGCCTGGAAAAGTTATAGAAGTCAATCAGACCAAGGCAACGGTGGACTTCGGCGGGAACTTGATTGAAGCGCAGACTGGGATTGTTAAAGTCGATCTTGGGGATTATGTGCTGGTACATGCAGGGTGCGTAATACAGGTTCTTTCGGAATTCGATAAAAAAATGTTGCTTGAACTATTAGAAGAAATTGAAAATGCGTAAAAGTTGGTGAGAAGTTGTTAACTTTTGACAAGATAAAAGAATTTTTATATAATTATGATGGCGAACCGGTAACCCTTATGGAAGTATGCGGAACACATACTTCTGTAATCGCAAAATCAGGTATTAAAAGCTTGTTATCAGATAAGATCAAATTGGTATCAGGTCCTGGCTGTCCCGTCTGTGTAACGGTATCGTCCTATATTGACAAACTGTGTGAACTTTCGTTGCAAGAAAATACGGTTGTTGTTACTTTTGGAGACATGATGCGAGTCAAAGGAAGTGAACGAAGCCTAAATGATATGATGGCGGCAGGGGGAAAGGTAAAACTCATATATTCTCCACTCGAACTGCTGAAACTTGCAAAAGAAAACAAAAATACAACCTTTATCTTTGCCGCAGTCGGTTTTGAAACGACAACACCAATCTACGCGATGTTAATTAGACAGGCAATTGAAAAGAACATACATAACATCAAGCTGTTATCTTCACTCAAAACAATGCCTGAGGCAATTGACTGGATATGTAGGCAGAACCATCAGCTTACAGGATTTATTGCTCCCGGACATGTGTGTGCAATAACTGGAAGTGATATGTTGGTTCCGTTTGCTGAAAAATATCATACTCCGCTTGTAGTTGCGGGATTTTCTTCTGAACAGGTGTTGAGTGCTGTTTATATGCTGACCAAACTCAAAAAAACGGGTAAGGTTATCAATCTATATCGTTCTGCAGTGGAAGAAAGCCCAAATATGGAGGCCAAAACTCTTGTTGATGAGTTCTTTGAATCTGGGCCTGCTTGTTGGAGAGGTCTTGGCACGATTGAGCAATCAGGATTGTATTTAAAGGGTAAATATTCAGAATTTGACGCGGGCAGCAGAGGATTGACAGAAGATGTTGGCTATAATAACGCCTGCAGATGCAGTGATGTCATTACGGGAAAGATATCTCCACATGAATGTGCCTTGTTCGGGAAAGCATGTACCCCTCAGAATCCTCAGGGGGCCTGTATGGTTTCTGAAGAAGGGAGCTGTCACAGTTATTTTACATCATAAAAAATAGGAGATTGTAAAAATCATGAAAATTACAGCGGCTCACGGAAGTGGAGGAAAGTCCACTTCTGAACTGATTGAGAATATATTTGCCAAGCATTTTTCCAATCCTTTACTCGACAGCATGGAAGATTCCACAGTGTTACCCTCCATGGATGGGAAGATTGCAATCACTACAGACAGCTTTGTCGTAACACCTTTATTTTTTAAGGGCGGAGACATTGGAAAACTCAGTATCTGCGGAACGGTCAATGATCTTTTGATGCGCGGAGCGATTCCCCGATACGTTACATGTGGGTTTATTATTGAAACGGGAACTGAAAGCGAAACGCTTGACCAAATTGCCCGCTCCATGGCGGAATCTGCAAAACAAGCAGGAGTGTTGATTATTGCGGGTGATACAAAAGTCATCAACGGAAACGGCGGCGTCTACATCAATACGACTGGGGTCGGCACTGTTCCGAACGAACGGGATATCAGTATCTATAACTGTAAGGCAGGGGACGCTGTGTTGCTTTCGGGAACGCTGGGCGATCATCACGCTGCCATTTTGAGTGAACGTATGGGCATTAAAAATGATATCCAAAGTGATTGTACCGTATTAAACGAAGCAGTCGACATTTTACTCAAAAATAATATCAGAATCAAAGCGATGCGTGATGTTACAAGAGGCGGGCTTGCTACTATTTTAAATGAGATTGCGGTTGCTTCCAATGTTTCGATTGAAATTGAAGAAGGGCAGATTCCTGTTTCCTCTCCGGTAAAATCGTTATGTGGTATCTTGGGATTAGACCCCTTATATATGGGCAATGAGGGAAAGTTCGTCGCGGTGATTGATGTGCAGGATAAAGAAAAAGCCATTGAACTGTTGCAATCCACAGAACCGGGAAAGAACGCAGCAATCATAGGAAAAATTAAAACAGGGGATAAATTGTTACTAAAAACCTCCATAGGAGGAACACGCATTGTTCATGTCCTTCAAGGAGAAGGACTGCCTCGAATTTGTTAAATTATAAATTATTTTGAAAGGGTGTTCAAATATGCATATACCAAATCATTATCTAAGTCCATCCACTTGTGCCGTCTTTGGAGCTGCTATGCTTCCTGTTTGGGCAACATCAGTTAAAAAAGTGAAAGAAGAACTGCCAAAAGAAAAACTTCCGTTGCTTGGAGTCGGTGCAGCATTTTCTTTTCTTATGATGATGTACGACGTCCCTCTTCCGGGAGGAACGACAGGACACGCCGTGGGAGCAATGTTGATTGCTGTTCTTTTAGGTCCTTTTTCTGCCTGTATCTCCGTTACAGCGGCTCTTTTGGTTCAAGCACTGTTTTTTGGAGATGGAGGACTGTTGGCTTTTGGCGCAAACTGCTTTAACATGGCGTTTGTATTACCGTTTACAGGACATTATGTATATCGGTTTATTAAAGAAAAGTTCCCTTCAAAAAAAGGGGAATATGCAGGAATTATGCTCGGTTCATATGTAGGACTGAACCTTGCAGCTTTATGTGCGGCAATAGAGTTTGGCCTTCAGCCGCTTCTTTTCAAAAATGCAGCGGGGCAGCCGCTATACTGTCCATATGATTTATCTGTTTCCATTCCTTCGATGATGAGTCCTCATCTTCTTGTAGCAGGAATAGTAGAATTGGCATTTACGGTTGCGATTTTCGCTTACATCAAAAGGTTTTCACCAAATATGGTCGGCGAGACACCTCAGCAGAAAGCAAAACCAATCTACGGATTGCTTCTTGCGCTTATTGTCTTGACTCCACTTGGCTTGCTCGCACAGGGAACCGCTTGGGGAGAATGGGGAATAGAAGAAATAAAAGAAGTTGTTTCGGGTGGTACTGCACTGGGCTATATTCCTGAAGGAATGAAGAATGGTTTTGGTTTTCAGGCAATAATTCAAGATTATGTCGTTAAGGGACTGCCTGAAATCGCGGGATATCTTCTATCAGCATTCGCTGGAACTGTAATTTTAGTCATGCTATTTAAAATAGTAAGCGGTTTAAAAAAGAATAAAATTTCCTCTTAAAGAGGATAAGAAAACAGGCAAATATACTTTTAAAGTATATTTGCCTGTTTTTTAAGCTGGCTATCAATTTGTTTAAACTTTTTCTAAAAAAGACTTAAAATTCTCTTTTAGAAAAGATCTTTATAGAAGCTGATATTGAAATTGTTACCGCTATCATAACAGATAAAATGATTATTAAAATAAATAAGGGTGTAATTTGCAGAGATTTTAATCTGGAAAGTATCGGAAGAGAGCTTTGAGCCAAAAGTATAATCAGAACAGAAGGGATTATAAGGATCCCTATCATAATGATTCTTGCTTTCTCAACACCCATTTTAAATATAACAGGCAATATAGCAGATAAATACAACACGCCGAAAACTGTCATTGTTAAAAGAGTCAAAATACTTGTGCGCATATCATTTTCATTGCCAAGTGTAAATGTAATGCCCATATTAACAAGTGAAGTAATTATAATGCCTGACAACATCATAATCAATCCCAATAAATATTTTGATATCACGAAGTGTTCTCTCGGTATAGGCATCGCGAGTGCAAATCTTTCCCATTTGGCTCTTTCGTCAAAAGTAATGGATGTGATAGGCAGCATAGAAGCATACATGATAACCATCGTGGTTACCATACTGGTGTTTTTAGTCACAATTGAAAATGCAATAAAAAAACCAATTGTTATCAATACAGTTTTGCCATAGCTTTTTAAATTAATTAGGTCTTTAATTAATAATCCCCTCATGATCTCTCGCTCCTTACATGAAATAACATAATATCTTCTATTGATGGATTGTCTATTATATGATGGTTTTGCTGCAGCTTATTTTTTAACACCAATGCTTCGGTACCGAATTTTCCTTTTCGATACCCTATAATTGCTGATTTATTGATGAAATCAAATTCGTCATTACTGCATTTTAGTATTCCGTAATCACTTAAAAGCTTATCTTTACTTTCGCTGAATTTTATCTTGCCATCATGGATAAAAGTGATGTAGTCTGCAATCTTTTCCAAATCACTTGTAATGTGCGATGAAATAAAAATAGTATGATCTTCATCCTGCATAAAATCAAGGAAGACGTCCAGTATTTCATCTCGAACGATAGGGTCAAGTCCACTTGTTGCTTCGTCCATAATTAAAAACTTTGCATTGTGGGAAAGTGCCACCGCAATAGACAGTTTCATCTTCATTCCACGGGAAAAATCTTTAAGTATTTTATCTGTAGGAAGTTTGAATTTCTTAATATATTTTTGAAAACAACCTTTATCCCACTGATGATAAATATTACCCATTATTTTAGAGATATCTTTAACTTTCAGACCATCATGAAAATAGCTTTCATCAAAAACAATTCCAATCTGCTGCTTAATTTCATTTTGGTGTTCAATATTATCTTTCTCCATGATTTTGATATCTCCATTGTTTCTGTTTATTAAATTTAATATCAATTTTATTGTAGTGCTCTTTCCCGCGCCATTTTCTCCTATAAAACCCATGATGCAGCCTTTTTTAAGATGCAAATAATCAATGTCTATAGAAAAATCCTTATAATCTTTTTTAAGATTGTTAATTTCCAGTGCATACATAATGGCTAATCTCCTTTATAAATAATATCTATTAATTCTATAAGTTCTTGCAACGATAATCCAATTTTTTTGGCGGTTTCAACTGCCGATTCCAAGTTTTCTTCGATTTTTCTAAGCTGTTCTTCTTTGATGATCTGCGTGTTCTTACAGGAAACAAAGCTGCCCTTTCCCAAATAAGATTCAATAAATCCATCTCGCTCCAAATCTTCATAGGCCCGTTTTGTTGTAATAACGCTTATTCTTAATTCTTTTGCCAATAATCTCATAGAAGGCAGTGCGTCACCTTCTTTTAACTTTCCTGTAATAATCATATTCTTAATTTGTGAAGTAATTTGCTCATAAATTGGCTTGCCAATGGAGTTGCTGATTAAAATATCCAAAGTTTCACCTCTCTAGTTATTAATTTGTATATATACATTATATACAATATATATTATTTGTCAATATGATATATGAAAAAAATTGGCTTATTTTTTATGAGGATAAATAATTGTAAACGTTTATCAGTTTTGCTATAATTGGTTTAAAACCAACATTAATATAAAAATTATTGCCCGACAGGTGCGGAAACGGAGATTGATATGTATAAAATTATGGTCGTTGAAGATGATGAAAAGCTACAGAATATTATCAAAGAAGCGTTGGAAAGATATGATTATTCAGTTTATTGCACAATCAACTTCAAAAATATAGAAGACCAGTTTTCAAAGCTGAATCCGCATTTAGTTCTTCTTGATGTTAATCTTCCGTATTATGACGGGTTTTACTTTTGCCGCATCTTTCGCAGAAAATCAAATGCACCCGTTCTTTTTATCTCAGCAAGAAACGAAGAGACCCATCAGATCATGGGAATGGAAATGGGCGCTGATGATTATATCACAAAACCTTTCAGCACACAGGTACTGATTGCAAAAGTTAATGCGGCAATCAGGAGATGTTACGGGGAATATGCGATAAGTGACGGAAATTCACTTGATGTCTATGGATTACGGCTTGATGAAGACAGTTTTAAGATATCTTACAAAGAAGCTGTTTTGGAATTGAGTAAAAATGAGTTTAAACTCTTAAAGAAGCTGCTGGAAAACGCGGATAAAATTGTATCCAGGGAAGAACTCTTAGAGGAACTGTGGGACGATTTCTCTTTCGTGGATGATAATACACTGACCGTAAATGTAACCAGAGTCAAAACAAAACTTGGTGAGATAGGGATTAGAGATATCATCAAAACCAAAAGAGGGATAGGGTACTTGATGGATACAGGCAGCCTGAAAGGGAACAATTGATTATGAAAAAGCTTTTGGTTAATTTTTTTAAAGACCAAATTTTTGTTTCTGTATTTTATTTTTTAAATAGCTTTTTGGTGATCGTTTTTTATTTCTTTTTAACCAAAGGAAATATTGAACTCTTTTATCCAATTCTCATCTCTACTTTTATATATTTTATTTTCATGCTTATTAAGTGGTTGCGGTATTATAAATTCAATAAA
>JARBTU010000217.1 GCA_029240015.1 Oscillospiraceae bacterium
GTCATTATAGGAAAGGTCCTTTCCTACCATGTATTTCGCCAAATAATTTTCTGTGACCGTTTCATCTATCGCACCGTTTGCAACCACGCGCCCATCACGCATAACTGTATAATGATCACAGATTTCAACAACTTCGTTCAATTTATGAGAAATAAACACTAAACTTACATCTTGTTTTTTCAAAGAATTCATGATTTGAAAAATATGTTCTATTTCCACATCTGTTAACGATGCTGTCGGCTCATCCATTATAATAATCCGTGCATTTTCTAAAAGTGCACGTGCTATTTCCACGATTTGTTTGTATGATGCATTCAAATCCCCTACCATAGTTTGTGGATCCAGCTGGATGCTCATACGGTCAAGAATTTTTTGAGATTGTTCTCTCATTTCTTTTTTGTTAAGTTTTATGCCATTTTTCAACTCTCTGCCTAAAAACAAATTTTCATATACAGTAAGGTCATTTATTAGAGTCAGTTCCTGATGAATAAACGCAATACCCTGCTGTTTTGCAATTGCAGGATTGCTCATGTTTATCTTTTGACCATCTATTAATATTTCGCCTTTATCGCACGAGAGCACCCCGCCCAGAATGTTCATAAGCGTGGTTTTCCCTGTGCCGTTTTCACCCAAAAGCGCATGGATTGATCCCTTATTTAAAGAGAAATCGACACCATGAAGTACTTTGTTCGTTGCAAAAGATTTTTCAATGGCTTTCATTTCAACAATGCAGTTGGGCATAATAAACACTCCTGTTAATAATTGTCTGGAATATGACTTTTGTCATATTCCAGACATAAGTTGTAAAACAGATTTTAAATCATCCTATTAATACGGAGAATTCGCATCAATATTTTGCGCAACGTTACTCTTGTCTACAATTGTAGGAGGGATAATAGTTTCTTTATTTACTGATTTTCCTGCAACGATATCAGAAGCAACTTGAATTGCATCTTTAATCATAGCCGGGCTGTAAGTTGCGGTGAAAAGAGTAATCGCTGTCTCTGATTGAATTTTTTGATAGTATGCTTGTGCTCCGCCGCCGCCGGAAACATATTTAATATCTGTTCTCTTAGCGTCTTTGATTGCTTGAAGGATTCCCAAAGAAGGCTCATCGTCTGTTGAATAAACAGCGTCGATACTCTTGTTTGCAACCAACATATCGGTAGCCATTTTAAGCCCTGCTTGTTGGGTATATCCATCTTCTGTTTGGTCGATAAGTTTGATGTTTGGATATTTTGCTGCCATTTCTTCTTTAAATCCCGCGATACGGTCAACGTTAACAGAACCAACACTTGGAGTATTAACAACCGCAATCGTTCCTTTTCCGCCTAATTTTTCACCGAGGTAATCAGCAGTTGCTACGCCCATTCCCTTGTTGTCACCTGCAACATATGCATTGTAGGTACCTGTTACTTTACGGTCGAAAACAATGAGTGGGATTTTTGCAGTAACAATTTTTTGAGCTGCAACGGATACTTCATCTGTATGAGGAAGTAAAACGATAGCAGAAGCTTTTAAAGAAATCATTTCATCAATTTGGTTTGCTTGTTCATTAACATTACTGGATGTAACAATTTTGTAGCCTGTTCCTTCTGCTAACCCCAAATCCTTACATTTCTGCTGCGCATAATACGAAAGAGCTGCTGTCCAGCCATGGTCACCTGAAGGAACAACGATTGCAATAGGACCTTTTGAGGAAGAACTTGAAGTGCTGGAAGTGCCTGATGGAGAACAACCTGCGAATACTGACATCGTGAGAACTAATGACAACACGATTCCTAAAATCTTTTTCATTTCTTCTAAACTCCTTTGTTTAATATTTGTTCAATAATCTATCCTACGCTTTTTGAGAAATTCCCTTCAAAAAGCGCCAGATGCTTCACCGGACCCTGCTGCCTTTTTTGTTGCTTGCAAAATTGAAGTGACCGGCAACAGTCTGTCTTCTTGGGAATTAACTCCATTTATTAGGTATGTGCAATTTTTAGTCTGCCTTTTTCTTTGCGAGTCTTGATAAGCTCTGCGGTTGCACGTTTGTCAAATGTGCAGCACCCTACCGGACTCTGCTGAATCAGCAATTCCAAGCAGTTATCACAGACTGTACAATATTTGATTTCATCTTCTTTTCCTTCACGGAGTTTTTTCGGTAAGAACGGATCTGCAAACGATTGTCTTCCTAAGCCAATCATGTCTACTGCTCCGCTTTCGATACATTGTGCTCCATATCCAAACAATGAACTTTGTTCTTTGGTAACAGCGCAAAGACCGTTTCTTCCATCACGGAATGGTGAGAAGTTTGAACCGATAATAACCGTTTCAGCTTTCAAATTCTTTTTAAATTCTTTGGAAAAATACTGATGAAGGTAAGCATAATAAGGGATATGTTTGTCAACCTGAGTCAAACTGATTGTAATCGAAGGACTTCCTGCGGATTGAATAAAGTATTGCGCGCCACGCTCTTCAAGTCCTTTTAAAAGAGCTATCGGTTCTGTGAGGTCGATGATTGGAGAGGTCGGTCCTTCTGTTCCAAATCCGCCAGGGAATCCTTCCCACGCGGAAATTTTTGAACCGATGAGGAAGTTCTTGTCATTCACTTCTTTTTGAATGCGCTCATATAAGTCAAATGCAAAACGACTGCGGTTTTCCCATGATCCGCCGTATTTCCAATTACGGCTGTTGTATGGACGAAGGATTTGTGAACCAAGATAACCATGGCAAAGTTTCATATCGATTCCGTCTGCACCCACTTCATGGGCAATCTTTGCAGCCATTACAAAGTCGTCAATAATTTGATCTACTTCTTCTTCTGTAAGAATTTCTCCGCCGTATCCAGGCAACGGATTTACGGTAACTCTTCTTGAGAAAGTTGGATTGGATAGTTCTCCTGAATGAGTAAGTTGGAAAATGAAGAGTGATTTTGGATTTGCTTCTTTCACTCTCTTCACAAAAGCAGTTAATGGTTTAATGTTTTCTTTACGAATCATAAGCTGGTTATCTCTGGCACGGCTCTCTCTTGTAATCGAGATTGCTTCCAAGGAGATAAGTCCGGACTCGCCCTTAGCGAGATTACAGTATCTTTCGGTGGTTATTTCGGACGGATTCCCCGTTTCGTCTTCGTCATTACATTCCATTGCCTGTATGAAAAATCTGTTTTGTGCTGTTAGATTACCAATCTTTATTGGCGAGAGTAGAGTTTCTTTGTAACCCATTTTTTTACGCTCCTTTTTCGTCCTCAAAAATTATCATTACCTTTTCAGTGTTAAATTAATCATTGATAGGTAAAGTTCAGTGAAAATTTAAATTATTCGTTAATAATGATTCTCTCTGATATTTCAGGAGAAACCATGATTTTAATAAGTTCTTTGTTGGTTTTTAATTCATGCAAAGCATCTTCCAATTCCTCAAGTGGAACCACTTGCGAGAACATCGGCTTTACATCAACTCT
>JARBTU010000014.1 GCA_029240015.1 Oscillospiraceae bacterium
ATAGTAAAATATAATTTTATTTGAGGTGACAAAACATGTTTATATATCAACGATTGAGAGATTGCCGCGAAGACCGAGACTTAACACAGGCACAAATAGGTGATTTTTTAGGAATTGACCAACGAGTTTACAGCACTTACGAAACAGGCAAAAGGCAAATCCCTGTTCATTATTTAATTCAATTGGCTTCACTTTATAAAACAAGTCTGGATTATTTGGTCGGTCTGACCAATAACCCCGCCCCATATGAGCGCAAATAAACAGCAATGTTAATACAAAGAAGCACTGTGAAAAACAACTTTCACAGTGCTTCTTTTATGATGTACTACCTCGTATAATAACTAAACCTGAAAAGCGTCATGAATCACTTGAAGTGCTCTTTCGCTGTCTTTTCTTTCAATCAAAACCGATATTTTAATTTCACTGGTTGAAATCATCTGTATGTTGATTCTTGAATCATAAAGTGCTTCAAACATCGTTGCGGCAACGCCGGGGTTGGACTGCATACCTGCTCCCACGATTGAAACTTTGGAAACGTTGTCGTCGCTCTCAATCTTTTGAGCCTCTAAAGAATCAAGGGAATTGTTTAACACTTCAATCGCTCTGTCTTTTTGTCCGCAAGGGCAAGTAAAGCTGATGTCTTTGGTTCCTTCTCTTCCTATTGACTGAAGGATAATGTCAACATTTATTTTTTCTTTTGCAAGCAATGTAAATATTTTAAAAGCGATTCCCGGTTTATCCGGTAGTCCAACAACCGCAATCCTGCAAACATCATTATCTCTCGCTACACCTTTTATCAACATTTTTTCCATCTTAACTGCCTCCTTAACCTTTGTGCCTGGTTTATCTTCAAGACTTGATACAACTTCCATGTTTACATTATATTTTTTCGCCATTTCAACCGAACGGTTATGCAGAACCTGCGCGCCAAGAGAGGCCAGTTCGAGCATCTCGTCAAAGCTGATTTCTTCAAGTTTTTTTGCTGTTTTAACGATTCTTGGGTCTGCTGTGTACACACCGTCCACATCGGTATAAATCTGGCACAAATCTGCCTTCAGCGCTGCAGCCAAGGCAACTGCACTTGTATCCGAGCCACCACGACCCAATGTTGTAATGTCTTCATAACGGTTGATTCCCTGAAAACCTGCAACAACAACAATATTTTTTTTATCGAGCTCTTTTAAAAGACGCTCGTCTTTTATTTTCCTTATTCTTGAACTCATGTGGTTGGAATCGGTTAAGAAACCTGCCTGCCATCCGGTCATCGAGACAACAGGATATCCTAAGCTCTCAATCGCCATGGCAAGCAAAGAAATTGAGATTTGTTCTCCCGTTGACAACAAAACATCCATCTCACGTTTAGATGGATTCTTGTTAATCTGTGCCGCTTTTTCGATTAAATCATCGGTCGTATCACCCTGAGCCGAAACCACAACAACGACATTGTTTCCTTTGTCATAGGTTTGTGTTACAATTCTTGCTACGTTAAAAATCCTCTCAGTGTTCGCCACTGAAGTGCCGCCAAACTTTTGAACTATTAAGCCCATCTTATTACCTCCGCTAAAAATATAACTATTTATAATAAAAAAATCTCACAAAAATCAAATGGTTTCTTGTTCCAAAACCTGCGCTCCTATGTTGTCAATCGAAAGTTCACATACTTTCCATGTACTAAGCCCGATTTCATCCAGCTGACGTCTGATCTGCAGCCCAAAAAGCGAGTTTTTGCCATCCACAATTGACATGATTGTCGGTCCCGCTCCGCTGATATAGGTTGCATAAGCCCCAAGCTTATAAGTAGCTTCAAAAACCTGCTCACAGCCTTTTATGAGTCCCATTCTGTATGGCTGATGTAATCTATCGTGAACCGCTTCTTTTAGGTTCTCATATTTCCCCGAAAGGAGAGAAGCTGAAAAAAGCGCAGCCCGTGAAAGATTAAACACAGCATCTTTGTGGCTCACTTGTTCAGGGAGCCTCCCTCTGGCGACTTCGGTCCTAAGCTCAAAATCAGGAATCAGCGCGAAAAACTTCAAATGACTATCCACTTCCTGTTTGACCCAATACACACATTGTGTGTCAAAAACAGCCGTAACAATTCCACCCAACAGTGCAGGTGTTGTATTGTCAGGGTGGCCTTCGATATACGCCGCCATATTAACCAGTTCATCCACAGAGAAAGGGCAGTTGAGCATATGATTGGCGCCGACAAGCCCAGCAATAATACACGCTGAACTTGAGCCCAACCCTCTTGTCATAGGTATATTGTTCTTTTGCTTAATTGTAAGCCCCGAAAGCGATTTTCCGCAAATATCATATACTCTTTTTGCCGAAATATATATTAAGTTACTCTCATTCTGTGGGACTTTGATATCGTCAAGAGAAGTAATGTTTACATGGTCGCTTTCTTCCATATAAACCTCATTGTACATGCCGAGGCTAAGTCCCAAAGAATCAAATCCCGCCCCAAGGTTCGCAGATGTGGCGGGGATTTTAATTTTTAACATAAGTTATTATCTCCTAATTAATAATCTAAAACCCTTATTTTTGAGATAACTTGAAGTGTATTCTTTAAATTCTGTAATTTTTGCTCAACGTCTTTTTCTACCATCACTTTGGTTACAAAAGCCAATACGTTCTGCGGCGCATCCATTCTTGACAAAAACTCGACTCCGCCAAACTGCTCAGAAATCGCAGACTTTGCTTCTTCCATATTTTCTGCAGTGCATCTTATGTAAAACGCCACGCTGGAGAGTGTATAGTCTATCACAAAGTTTTCGTTGCTGTCTATCCATGAAAGTGATTCGCTGGTCTTTGTTGCTTTGGTAGCATCTATTACATCTGCCACAACGGCACTGGCTGTCGGTAGTTTTCCCGCACCCTTTCCGTAAAAAACAACATCGCCTGTTGCATCACCACGTACCAGTATTCCGTTAAACACATCGTCTATGCTCGCAAGCTGGCTTTCACGGTGTATGAACGCAGGGCTCACCATTGCGACCAATTTTCCGTCCTCAATCATTTTGGCTCTTCCAATAAGTTTGATAGCGCCACCCCAGCTTTCGGCATAAGCCACATCTTCAAGGGTAATATCTGTGATTCCTTCGGTATGAACGTTTTCAGGATACACATGCTTCCCGTAAGCAAGTGATGCAAGAATACATATCTTCCTGCAGGCATCATGTCCTTCCACGTCAGCCGCAGGGTTTCTTTCCGCATAGCCGAGCTCCTGCGCAATTTGCAGCGCAGTATCGAAACTCATCTGTTCTTTGACCATTTTTGTCAAAATAAAATTGGTGGTTCCGTTTAAAATTCCAGCAATTTCGTCTATCTGATTCGCTGCAAGGCATTGGTGCAGTGGTCTAATAATTGGTATCCCGCCGCCAACGCTCGCCTCAAACAAAAAGTTCACGTTGTTTTGTTTCGCAATCTCCAGAAGCTTTGCACCTTTTGCGGCAACAAGTTCTTTGTTGGAAGTCACCACATTCTTCCCTTTTTGAAGAGAAGCCTTTACAAAATCATATGCCGGATTAATCCCGCCCATAACTTCTACTACAACACTTACTTCATCGTCATTCAAGATAACATTGAAGTCTTTTGTAAATTTATCTGCATAATTAAGTTCAGGAAATTCTCTTAAGTCCAAGATGTGTTTTACTTTGATTGGCTGTCCCGCTCTTTTTTGGATGCTTTCTTTGTTTTTCTCACACAGTTCAACAACACCCGAGCCAACTACTCCGTGACCCAAAACAGCAATTTTCGCCATATTTACCTCCAACCCGTTTAACCCGTCAACCATAACCATTAACCGGCAAAAATCGGTTTTAAGGCATCATTGGCTTGATAAACGTTTCTATTATATAATTTTTATATCAATGACTCCGTGAAGTTTGGATAGAAAAGAAACAATTCCGTCCGAGGATATTCTTTTTTGGTTCAGCCTCACGGAAATCGTAACAATTGCGACATCTTCGGCGGGAATATTTTGGTTCACCGTTATAATATTCGAGCCTAATTCATAAAGTGCCGTCAAAACGGATGACAAAACACCGGGTTCGTCCGATAAAGTAAGATACAATGTTATGATTTTTTTTGCACTCTTGTCTTCATAATAATGTACACTGTCTTTGTATTTATAAAAAGCACTGCGCGATATCTGTGCAAGTTTGCATGCTTCGGTTGAGTTTTTTGCTTTCCCTTTTTTCAAAAGCTGTTTTGCTTCCAGAACCTTCAAAAATGTTTCGGGAACAACATTTTTTTCTATCAATATTAACTGTTGTTTTTCATCCGGCAAAAAGTCCACCACCTAAAAACAGTTGTTTTCGTTGCAAGAACAACTATACCATTTATTACATATGAACTCAAAGCTGATTTTAAACACAGCACGGATAAAATCAATCAAATTCTTTCATTCTGACAAAATATCTCATGTTATCTTTGAAATCCTTTCATTATCTTTTGTTATAATTATTTATATATATAATTCTGATGTCAATTTCTTGTTTTTTATTGGTTTTATCTAAATATTATTTATGGCTTTTATTAAAATAAATTATCCCCAAAGAACATTTTTTTCAAAACCTTCTTTGAGGACAGTATATTCGTCGGATTTATCTCATTTTTTACTTGGAAGATGCAGGTGCAGAAGATGCTTGGGATGTTGTTTTTGCATCCGATGAAAGCGGAGATTCCGCAAGCGATTCCATTCCACTTGTAACTTCAGACTCCAAATCTGAGCTCACCGATGGCTGTATTGTGGAATTCTTATCTCGAACGGATATAATTTTATAGCTCTTTCCGTTCTTCTGGAGGATATATTCAAGCTCTTTGGTTGGTTTAGGCTCATATTTTTTGCCGTTAACGTCCCCTCGCCACAAATCTCCTGTCGGGATATACCCCACCTGCAGTTTATAGGTATCGTCTTTTTTCTCGATCTTTTCAACCTTTGGTGTATACGGAGGAAAAATTGAAGTAGAAGGAATCACATATTCTCCGGTATCCTCATTATATTCAAAGGCGATTTCCGCATCTCCTATTGATTGATGCTTAAACTTAAGACCTGTTCCAAAAAGCTTTGTCGCGTGTGCCTCAATATCTGATTTTGGCACCGTAATAAAGCCAAATTCATCTTTTTCATACTTAGATGTATCTTCAGTTTGTATTAAGTTCCAACACGCAGCTGTGAGGATAATGGTTTGATCAAGTTTGTCAACCCTCTCAAAAGGCGGAGGATCCAGCATAACAAGCGGATAAATAAAGTGTTCAAATTCAGCTTTTGCGCTTTTGTTGTCTATGATGTCATATGTAAATCTCGACACAAACACCACGGAGAAAATGATGCCAATCACAGCAAAAGCCAGAACGATGCTTCCAAGCAGAACAGTTTTGTTAAATCTTTTCGCTTTTTTCGTCGACACCACATTTGGGGTTTGCTCCGACCCATTGTTGTTCATATTTTCTTGCATCCAAATATCCCATCCTTATCTAATTTGTCCGTTCCCGTTAATAATATATTTTACCGAGGTCAGCTCTTTTAGCCCCATTGGTCCTCTGGCATGAAGTTTTTGTGTCGATATTCCAATTTCCGCTCCAAATCCAAACTCACCGCCGTCGGTAAACCTTGTCGATGCATTTACATAAACGGCCGCAGCATCCACTTCATCTGTAAAACGTTCGGAAAGCCTCAAGTCTTGCGTCACGATGGCTTCCGAGTGTCCTGTTCCAAAGCGGTTAACGTGAGATATAGCTTGGTCAATTCCATCGACTACTTTAACAGAAATGATATAATCGTTAAATTCCTTTGCGTATTCTTCGTCTGTTGCAGGGAATATTTCTTCACCCAGAATTGCCTGCGTTTTTTCACAGCCAAAAATCATCACACTTTTTTGATCAAGTACCTTTTTTACGATTGGCAAAAACTGTTCTGCGATTTCTTTATCCACCAGTAAGCTCTCTGCCGCATTACACACGCTTGGGCGGCTTGTTTTCGCATTATCGACAATGCGGACAGCCATATCCAAATCAGCTGTTTTTTCCACATAAATATGGCAGTTCCCCACGCCGGTTTCGATAACCGGAACGGTCGCATTTTGAAGAACAGCCTGAATCAAGCCCGACCCTCCCCGTGGAATGAGCACATCAAGATATCCGTTCATCTGCATCATCTCAGTAGCGGTTTCCCTTTTGGTATCCTCCACAAGAATAATACAGTCCGAATCAAGACCTTGCTGTTCCAAAGCCTGCTTCATGACTTCTCTTAGCGCTTTGTTGGAATGAATGGCTTCCTTCCCTCCGCGCAGGATGACTGCGTTCCCTGTTTTGAGACATAAGGACGCCGCATCCACCGTCACGTTCGGTCTGCTTTCGAAGATAATTCCTATTACGCCAATAGGAACTCTTACTTTCTTGATTTTTAATCCGTTTGGTCTGACAAAGCCGCTGTCAACCGTTCCGATCGGATCCTCCAGATCAACGACTTTTAAAACCGCTTCGGAAATTGCTTTGATTCTGTTTTTATCAAGCATAAGCCTGTCAACCATATTTTCTCTGATTCCGTTCTCTCTTGCGGCTTTAATGTCTATCTGGTTTTGCTCTATAATATAATCTGATTTTTCAATGAGCATTTGGGCAATCGCTGTCAGTGCATCATTTTTTGTCTTTGTTGACGCATTTCCAAGCGAAAAAGATGCTTTTTTTGCTCTCTCTCCCAACTCTGTTATGTAAGACATCCTTAAACACTCTCCTTTATCGAAAACTTGGTTCCGACCTGCGTCCCATCCATCAAGTCATATAAAATATCATCGTTTGAACCATTCGCAATCACTACTTGAATTCCCGCGCTCGTTGCAATCTCTGCCGCTTGTATTTTGGTTATCATGCCGCCTGTTCCAAACGAGCTTCCTTTATCCCCTGCCAGCGCTTTGATGTTATCATCGATAACATCCACTGTATGTATGATTTTTGCATCTTCGTTGTTGCGTGGATCTTTGTCGTACAGTCCGTCAATATCTGAAAGAATAATGAGTGCATCCGCTTTCACGATGCTTGCAACAATCGCGGATAAAGTATCATTGTCACCGAATTCAATCTCCTCAACCGAAACGGTATCGTTTTCATTCACAATGGGGATGGCCCCCAACTCCAAAAGTTTTTCAAAAGAGTTTTGTACATTGAGCTTTCTATTTTCATTCTCAATGATGTCTCTTGTCAATGACACCTGTGCCACAGTGTGGTTATATTCCGAAAATATCTTGTCGTATACATACATCAGTTCACATTGCCCAATCGCCGCGCAAGCTTGTTTGGAAGGCGTATCTACGGGCTTATGTTTGAGCCCCAGCTTCCCGACCCCTACTCCAATCGCACCCGAAGTAACCAGTATGATTTCTTTCCCTGCGTTTTTGATATCCGCAAGAACCTTTACAAATTTCTCGATACGTCTTATATTCAGCATCCCTGTTGAATGTGTAAGCGTTGAAGTTCCCACCTTCACAACGATTCTCTTTTTGTCCTGAAAACTATCCAAAATCTGCACTTCCTCTATTCTATATAATGCTGTTTCACTGCATTTATGATATTTCATGCTAAGTTTGAGTTCAAAAAAATTTTATAATCTTACTAATCAGTTTAAATTATTTGACCTGAACAGTCAATACCCTTTTGGCTTACAGCTCTATAAATAAAATCAACATACGTTCATATATTTTTGTCAATTATTTGTGTTTTTTCTATTTGCTCTTGCATTTTTGCATCATCAATGTATTTTTTAGCATAAATGGATGCAGACGACAAAACATAGGATGCAACAAAAATAACAGGAAGCACGAGTAAACAAAGCAAATACCAAATAACAAAAGAAAAGCACAGTTTAAAAATCTCCGCTTTGTTTTGTTTCATGGCGACAACCGAAGTCTTAATGATTTTATGGATCTTTTGGCCGGGGTCTTCTATAAAAAGATAGTCCGCCAAGAAATATCTCAGTGAAACATAAAACAGAATCAGTCCGCAAACTAAAATAAGTCCCAGCATTAACAGCGTTAAAAATAATATTGTTGCATCAAAGTATCCGCCGTTAGAATCAAACGCAAATCTTACTGCCATAAAAGACAGGATTGCAGGAACATTAATTGCTATTGCCCAAAAAAATAATCTGATAAAAATATTAATCTTGAAGTATATCGTTTTAAGAAATAGTTTGGGTGAAAAAAATTTAAAAATCGTGCAGACTTTTGCTTGGTCGCCTTGGATGATATCATAAAAAAACTTAATGATCCCAACAAAAAACGGAGACATAATCAAAAACCAAGCCACTTGCACCCCCCATGTTATTGCAAGCATTTGGGGAGAGGTATTGATGATATCATCCAAAAAATCATTTGGAGTTCTGTTGATGTCCAAAAACGTCTTAATTCCCGTCAGTTGAAACAAAAAATATTCAAGCAAATGAAATCCTATAAAGACGGCAGCAAGGATGATCCAAACAGCAATCAGTTCCCCTCCGTTCCCTTTTAGGAACTTTTTTGCGCTTATCTTAATTTCTTTCCTCAAACTCATAAAAAAGCCTCACAATATTATTAATATTCTATGCCCAATCGTGCTGTGACCCCTTTTTCAAAAGGATGTTTTTTATTCGTTATCTCGGAAAAATAATCTGCTTTTTCACATAACTTTTCTGACGGGTTCCTTCCTGTCAGAATAAATTCACAATGTATCGGCTTATGGGCAATCAAATCAAAAACTTGTTGTTCATCAATCAGTTTTAAATTGATTGCATCAAGGATTTCGTCCAAAATGACCATGTCATATTCACCGCTCAAAACAGACTCCTTGGCAAGAGCAAAACATTTTTCATGGCTTTTTATACATTCATCCATTTCAGCCTCAGTCATATTAAGTACAAATTTTTTCACTTCATCTGTTCTGACATATTTGATACCGAGCTCCTTAAGAGAAGAGAGTTCACTTGTGTTCTGTCCTTTTAAGAACTGAAAAACAATAACGCGAAATCCTGCTCCATAAGCTCTCATTGCGCTCCCCAATGCAGATGTTGTTTTTCCTTTTCCATCTCCTGCAATAATATGAACCAGCCCAGAGTGTTTCAAAACTATTCCCCACTTTCACTATCAAATACCTCAATAAGATTATAACCTTTTGTCTGGGATATATCCGCACTTCCGTAAGGAAGCGTATCCATAACTTCAAATACCCGTCCGCTTCCCCAAAGATAAGAGGACGTCACGACAGTATAGCCTTTTCCGTTCCCCACCGTCCAGTCAAGCGGACTCCTTTTAGGAAGTCCCAACAAGGTTAAAAGGTTCATGATGACACCGCCGTGCGTGATTAATGCCGCAGAGGTAATCCCTTTGGACATCATGTCTTTTAACACTTCCTCAAACGCCTGTTCAATACGAGCGTCAAAGTCTTGCTTGAGCTCTCCGCCCTGCGGTGCCTTGGTCATTCCGCTTTCTATCCAAACTTTAAATCGTTCATCATTTTTTAGTTCATTCATCGGTTTGTCTTCAAAATCTCCAAAATCATATTCCCGCATTCCGTTAATCGGAATCGTCAGAACATCCGGGTATAGAACTTCCGCCGTCTGAAGGCATCTTTTCAAAGGACTTGAATATACAATCTGGGCAAAAGGGTATTCAAAGTCCACTGAAAGCTCTTGAAGCTCTTTAATTCCTTGTTCGCAAAGGTCAATATCGGTACTGCCGATATACTTTGCATCCAAATTTCCCTGCGTGATCCCATGACGGATCAGATGAATTTTATAGTTCTTCAGAATAATCTCTCCTTTTTATTTCTTCTTTTTTATTTTTGAGACTTTATTTTTATAAAATGTTAGCATACATACTGTATGAAATAAATTGTTAACATACCATATCTATTATGTTAAGGCATTTTATACAAATATTAGGAAGGAATTTTTCGACATACTTCTTCATTTTTATTAAAAACCCACTTTACAAATGGTATGTGATATAATATAATTTACTATACGTTAAGTTGATTTGGAGGGTATTACATGAACGCCAATTTTCCTCGGGTACTTACATTGTTGCGCAAAGAACAGGGAATCAGTCAAAAAGCAGCAGCAAATGAACTCGAAATCTCTCAGGCATTGCTTTCACATTATGAAAAAGGCATCAGGGAATGCGGCTTGGACTTTGTGGTTCGTGCTGCGGATTTCTATGGTGTTTCTTGCGATTACCTTCTTGGACGTTCACCCGACCGAAACGGAGCGACAATCAGCATTGAAGATATCCCCGAACCGGAAGCTTTAGGGAAAGAAAATACTTTTAAGGGGAGCATCTTGCCCACTCTTAACAAGAAACTGATTTCCAACTCTCTTAATATTATGTTCGATTACCTCCAAAAAAGCAACAATAAAACGCTTATCAACGAGGTTTCTTCTTTTTTAATGATGTCAGTTTACAGGATGTTCCGCGTTGTTTTCAGCGCAAACTCCAAAAATCAACAAAACTTCTTTACTATTCCGAAGCCTCTTGCAAACGCGAAAGCGAACGCGCAGATGGCTCTCAGTGAAGCATGCGCCTATTGTGTTGCAAACGGTGAAAACATCCAAGGACTTGACCCGATTCAAGATGAAGGACCACTATTGATTACCAGCGAAAAATTATCCTCTGAGTATCCGCTGTTTTCTTCAAGCCTTGTGAATTTGATTCAGAACTGCGAAAACAGAATGAAATAAAATTATTTATAATAGTATCATCTTTTTTACAAAAAATAAAGTTCCAATTTTAAAGCGATAAGGAAGAAGCCCTTATCGCTTTAAAATTTTGATTGTTTATACTGACGCAAAAAACACTTCTTCCGAAAGGAAAGAAGTGTTTTTTAAGAAATCACATTCGATTATTTGTTGTCTACAGAACTCATGTGTTTAATAAGTTCTAGAACTTTATTGGAATAGCCCCACTCATTGTCATACCATGAAACAAGTTTAACAAATTTGTCGGTTAAAGCAATACCAGCTGTTGCATCAAAAATAGATGTTCTTGGATCTGTATAGAAATCTGAAGAAACAACCGCATCTTCTGTGTATCCTAGGATGCCTTTCATTGGACCCTCTGAAGCAGCTTTTATAACAGAGCAGATTTCATCGTATGATGCTGGTTTAGCAAGGTTAACTGTTAAGTCAACAACTGAAACATCAAGCGTAGGAACACGGAAAGACATACCTGTAAGTTTTCCGTTTAGCTCAGGAATAACTTTTCCAACTGCTTTTGCAGCACCGGTAGAAGAAGGAATGATGTTGCCTGCTGCTGCACGTCCGCCTCTCCAGTCTTTTTTAGAAGGACCATCAACTGTTTTTTGTGTAGCAGTTGTAGAGTGAACTGTAGTCATAAGACCATCCGTAATACCGAAGTTATCATTGATTACTTTTGCCAAAGGAGCCAAACAGTTGGTTGTGCAAGATGCATTTGAAACCACTGTCATGTCTGTTGTGTATTTATCATTGTTAACGCCCATAACAAACATTGGAGCGTCTGCGGAAGGTGCAGAAATAACAACTTTTTTAGCGCCTGCTTGAATGTGTGCATTTGCTTTGTCAGTAGTTGTGAAAACACCGGTTGACTCAACCACGTAATCAGCGCCGCACTCTCCCCAAGGGATTTCTGTCGGATTCATTTTGTCATATACGTTTACTACTTTTCCGTTTACAACAAATTTTCCGTCTTCGATTGCAACTGTGCCTTTAAATTGACCATGAATCGTATCGTACTGAGTCATGTAAACCATGTACTCCAAGTCGATAAAAGGATCATTAACGCCTACAACCTCATAAACATCCGGTTGGCTCATTGCTGCACGGAATACAAGTCTGCCGATTCTGCCAAATCCATTAATACCAATTTTAATTGCCATCTTTTATATACCTCCTGATTAGTTTTCTTTTTTATTTTATACTAAAACTTTTAAATATACAAGTGTTTGTTACAAATTTAACGTAAATTTTTGAAATTCTATTTCTATTTAGAATTAGCCAATTTGTTGAAAATGAGTACATTTAAATCAAAAACCACAAAAATACTTTACTTTTATATTTTTAGGTTTTATAATGAAAGGAATGTACTATAATTTATAGTTAAAATATCCAGCTAATTGCCTTAATATTTGTCAATTTTATGGCAATATTAATAACTCCGAATAAATTAAAATAAGCGGCGGGAATGAGGTGAGATAAATGAGCGAATCAACCATTGAAAACATAAAATCCTTATATGGAAATACAGATACAAACGTATTGTGCTGCGACAATTCCTTGAACATTATCTGGATAAATAGTTTAGCTGAACAGAATTTCAGTAAGTTTCATGTTGGAGATTCTGTTGCGAACTTATTCAGAATCACTAACTTTGAGGACATTTTAAATAAGATATCCCGCAAAGAATCTTTTAACATCAGCATTTTATTTGAAGGTCATACCAACTACTCACTTTTTGCCAATCCAATTATCTTCAACCAAACGGTTGAATTCTATCTACTGTTTATTTATGAGCAACAGCCTCTTTCATTCTCGTCTATTATGAAAACAAAATCCAATAATGAAATTGAGAGAATACTGACTGCACTTGCAGGACAATACCGTTCCCCCTTATTTTGTGTTTTCAATATGCTTACTCCAATTTCCCATGCTTTGGAAGTGTATGAACAATATGATACGCTTGAGTATGTAAAACATATTTCAAAAAGCTGTTATAAAATGATCAAAACCACCGTGAACAATACTGAATATCAACGTTTGTCCAATAATGCATATAAATTTAACTTTAGACGAGTGAATCTGAACTTATACTTGTCGGATTTATGCAAATCTATACAAATTCTTCTAAGAAGTTCAAAAATAACATTAAATTACGATATTACAGATGACATTATCATTTCATTAATCGACACGGACAGCCTTTCTCTTGCTTTAATGAACATTATATCCAATTCTTGTCTTTTCTCCAATCTGGAACCACAGATAAATATCAGTTTATATAAGCAAAACAATGATTTTATTATTAGTGTTTCTGATAACGGCGTAGGCATCGCTCCACAGCATCTAGATTATGTTTTCGACCCCTATTTTTCTTACGACCCAAACGGAAACCCTTTTGCAGGCTCAGGAGTCGGTCTTTGCATTGTTAAGCATGTTATAACAGCCCACAAAGGCTCATATGTATTAAGCAGTGCTATTAATAAAGGAACAACCATTGTTTTAAAGATTCCAATCATAGATAATGAAGAAAGCGCTAAGCTCCTTGAATCTAATTCTGCAAATTATATTGCAAATAAATTTTCACCATTATATATATTTCTTTCAGATTTTACTGACATCTCGGTTTTTTGATGACTGACAGAACAAAAACGCATATAGAAGAACTAATTTCTATATGTTTATTTATTCCACAAAGTCTCATTATATTTGACAACTTGGTCCGATATATTTATAATGAATATGCGTAAATGCTATTCCCTAAGATATTGGAGCTTATTATATGAAACAAATTAATATTGTGCTTGTTGAACCCCAAATTCCACAAAATACGGGGAACATTGCAAGAACATGTGCTGCAACCGGCGCAAGACTTCACATCGTTGAGCCGATGGGCTTTGCGATTGATGACAAGAAGTTAAAACGTGCCGGTTTGGATTACTGGCATCTTTTAGACATTACGTATTACAAAAATATTGATGAATTCTTTGATAAAAACACAAACGGACAGTTTTTTTATTTTACTACCAAAGGCGAAAAGATTTATTCGGATGCAGAATATCCGTCCAACTGTTATCTCGTA
This sequence comes from Oscillospiraceae bacterium, assembly GCA_029240015.1. Lineage (GTDB taxonomy): Bacteria > Bacillota > Clostridia > Oscillospirales > Ruminococcaceae > JARBTU01. Next base: position 13,806 of record JARBTU010000014.1, read on the forward strand.
TTTGGGCGGGAAGATGCGGGGCTTGACGAAAATCTTTTGTATCATAATCATGACTTTTGTGTTCGCCTTCCTATGATAGAGAATGCGCGAAGCTTGAATTTATCAAACACTGTTGCAATCGCTGCTTACGAAGTTTTAAGGCAGTGGGGCTTTCCTGAACTTTCTGTTAAAGGAAAACTCACAAAATTCACATGGGAGGCCTAATACCATGCAAAAAATAAAGATTATTACAGATTCTGCTTGCGATATTCCAAAAGAATATGAAAAAGAACTCGATATTCAAATCATTCCGTTTTCTATAGCGGTTGATGATAAAAGCTATCTCGAACGTGTTGACTTTACAAATCAAGAATTCTATGATATTTTAGAATCTTCGCCGAGAATCCCTGTTACTGCTCACATCACAAGCGTTCAGTTCAATGAGATATTCGAAAAATCCTATCGCGACGGATACACCGATGTCATCCTTATTACCATTAACTCTAAAGGATCTAATACATATGACGCCGCTTTGATTGGAAAAGACCTATTTTATCAGGAAAATCAAGAGGCCTTTTCAAAAATTAATATACATATTATCGATTCTTTGAACTATACACTGGCTTATGGATACCCAGTGATTGAGGCAGCAAAAAAAGTACAAAAAGGCGCTTCTTCCGACGAGATCGTCGCATTTTTGGAAGACTGGTTTGCAAGTGTTGAGATTTATTTTGCGCCC
>JARBTU010000218.1 GCA_029240015.1 Oscillospiraceae bacterium
ATGGAAAAAGGTTGATAAGTTGTGGTACTACTATAAAGACGGGGAACTTGTAAAAGGCTGGCTGAAAGTAAAAAGCAAATGGTATTATCTTGATAAAGCAACCGCAATCATGAAAACAGGTTGGATTATTTCTGAAGGGAAAAAATATTATTTAAACTCAAGCGGTACTATGATTACAGGATGGAAAAAGCTTGGGGGGGAGTGGTATTTCTTCGATAAAACGAATGGAGATATGAGAATCGGATGGTTGATAGATGGAGCAAGATATTATCTGTTAAGCACCGGAATCATGGTTACAGGTTTGCAAAAGATAGATGGGAAAGTATTTTATTTTAAAAGCAGCGGAGCGCTGGCGTTAGGAAAAATAACAATAACGGTTCAAACAGATAAGGACGGTGTTTTATGGTAATCAGTGTGATTGATAAAAACATTTTATGGAATCATTCACATGTCATCATGCAGGGAGAAAATAATTCGGACACGGTTGTTTTTGAAACGGATAAGACATATGGAAACATAGATTTATCCGGTTCAAGTGCCTTTTTAGCTGTTGTAAACAGTAATGGAGAGGGAGATAAAATCCCTCTTTCCATGTCAGTAAAAGAGGACAAGCTATGGCTGGAATGGAAGATAACTCGAAGTCTGACGACGGTTAAAGGAATTCTTTCCATACAGATTGTGTTTGAAAGTGCGGAAGATGTGATTCATAAAACGCTTGTTAAAAACCTTGAAGTTAAAAGCAGTGTTGACAGTGATACGCCGATTGAACAAGAATATCCAACTATTCTTCAATCGTGGGAACAGCGGATGGAAAACCTTAATATTTCAGCATCCAATACTCTGATTCAAGCAACCCAAGCGAAAGACACAGCGATTTCTTCTGCATCAACAGCGATATCGAATGCGCAGTCTGCAAGTCTTAATAAGGATGCAACAGACACAAACAAAGAGATATCGTTACAGTATTCTATTGATAGCCAGCAATATGCATTAACAGCATCTGAACAGGCGGTTTTGGCTGAACATTACGCACAGCAAGCACAGTCTATTATTTCAAGTATTCCGATGAGGTACTATCGCCCGTCCGTTGCACAGATGGAAGCGATCACAACAGCGAAACAAGGGGATTTATGCTACATAGTAAACTTTTCTTCCCCCTCGACCAAGCTTTATGTGTATGATACGACAGACATGGATGCTGATAACAATAATCCCGAATGGGTATTCTTGGGGAATCTTGACTTTGCAAACATGGATAAAGCAACCTTGCTGAACATTTTGCAACTTCCCACGGTCGCAACGACAGGATCTTATACCGATTTACTAAACAAGCCGAACCGATATGAGAGCTTCATTACGCTTACTACAGGAGCAGGGCATACAGCTTGGGATTACAGCGTATCAGATAAAGCAATTTGTACACTGCCTTACAATGCGATACTCTATTTGGACCATATCTATAACGGTGCGGTTGGGCTTTTAATTCTTTATCCAAACGGACATGAGCTTACTTTGCCGGAGAACAGCATAAAAAGCATGGATTTTGATTACGTCACAATAGGGGAAGAGCAACATTATATTTATACTTTTGTGTATGACGGGGTGAAGTTCCATTGGTCAAGGACGGTAGCAGATAATGAATAATCTAATGAGGGCTCATGCCAATAATCATATCCATGTTAAAGATAGAGTACCATCTATAGCTGAAAGTATAACGATGAATTATACTGTCAGCGCTCCCTGCAAGGAGCTTAAGGTTTACGGAAAGTCAGTACAAAATCGAACAGCACAAAGTAAAAATTTATGGGATATTAATAAGAATGATTATGGGGTATCCTTTGTTGGATATTCCGCTACAAATCCATTAGCAGATTGGAACAATGAAATCATATACCGGCCAACATACTCGATTAATAACAACGTTATGACTCTTATAGGTAAATCAAGCGGAGGTATAGGTGTTATCTATAAAAAGATGTATCTTGTAAAGAATACAAACTACGTTTTATCCGCAGTAAATAGCAGTGCGGAACCGTTTAGGTGGATAGTGTATAATTCGGATAAAACAAAGTTGGCGGGATACGTTTCTGACAATGCAAGCTTAGCCTTTAACACAGGGAACAATGAGTTTGTGTACGTGGGAATGTGCATTTATTGGGCAAGGGTGGCTATGTTATCTAATATGCAATTAGAAACAGGGACGACCTCCGCTCCATATGTTCCTTTTGTGCCAAACAGTCCGTCGCCTGATTATCCGTCTACCATTAACAATGCGAGCAACTTTGATATCACAAGCAACGGCGTTGTACAAGCACATATTAGCCAGATGTTGCGAAGCTTGCCAAACGGAACTCAAGACGTTTTAAATGTAACCGTAGGTCAATTAACACAAAAAGTAGAGATACTTACGCTAAATGGTGCAGAGTCCTGGGGAGATGGCGGAGGAAACATGGGAGCAACAAGACAGTTTCAAATTTATAATGCGAATATAAAGCCCCCTGCCAGTAACACCATTGCATTTAATGGTTATTGCAGCCATTTTCCTATCTATAGTCCAGATGGCATGTGGACTATAGATACTGTAGGGATGACTTTTGCTTCTCAAGGATATTTAAGAATCAGGCATTCCGCGGCAGACATCACCGCTTTTAAAGCGTGGTTATCCGCAAATCCTGTTACAATTGTCTATGAATTAGCAATGCCGGTGGTAGTGAGCGTTAATCCACAGCAAGTAAATACTTATTACCCGCAGACAACCATTGCGACCAATACAATCTTGAAACCAAACCTGGAAGTGATGGCAAAAACAATCGGGGTTTAGAAAATATGTTAAAAATGTTCATAAATTAAATGTTTTTTAGGCAATATATTCAACATCTTCCACATATTTAGGGATGACTCTTATGACAATTAGTGTTATTATATAAGTATGTTCTAATGAAAGGAGAACTGGATATGAAAAATAGAATATTTATATTATCAACGGTATTTGTTGTCTTTGCTGCATTTATTTTATTTTTTATTTTTAAAAATAATTTTTTCACGACAAACACAGGGAAGAATGTAGCCTCACAAGAAGCAATAAGCAGTGAAACGACTGATAATATATCATCATATGTGAGCGAAAGTTCAAAACAAGCTGATTCCAGCTTGAATGAAAATAGCTCCGCAACAGTAAAGAAACAAGATAACGCAAGTTCATCAACCGTTTCAAAAAAAGCTTCGAGTGTTACGAAAAGCCAAACACCGACAAGCAATCAGTCCAGTAAGCCACAGAGTAAATCAAGCAGCAATGTTTCCTCTCAAAAGAAATTGACCAGTTCAAAAGCCGGCCAAAGCTCAAGTGCATCGTCCTATACAAAATATGAGGATTTTCAAAACAGCGTTATAAAATTGGTGAATCAGGAAAGGGCAAAGG
>JARBTU010000219.1 GCA_029240015.1 Oscillospiraceae bacterium
ATCGAGGAGTAGACTTAAGAACAATCCAAAAGATTATGGGGCATGCAAACCTTGATATCACATCAAACTTATATGTCCATGATGATATTGAAACAATGTGAAAGCATTTAAAATATTGACGACTTTCTGACGACTATTTGACGACAAAAAGTACATTTTAACTCATATAAACCGACATTCTTTGTATAATCACTAATTGTCTTATAACAAACAAAAAGCCCCGCAAACCTTACGGTTACGGGGTTTTCTAATGGAGCTGCTAACCAGATTCGAACTGGTGACCTCGTCCTTACCAAGGACGTGCTCTGCCGCCTGAGCCATAGCAGCAACTCTAAACACAGCTTACTCATTATACATTAAAATAACACTCAAGTCAATAAAAAAATCAAATTTTCCTTTTTATTGTTAGGTCCTATTAGTCACAAAGGCACCTCGACACTAAAACAGTCTCGAGGTGCTTAACTTGTAATCTAAAAAGCAACTGCTACTTTGCAAACTTTTTTACACTTTCCGGAAGTTCGCTCTCGTCAGCCGACACGGTGAAAACAATCGTCGCTTTACTTTGCTCTGCGATTGCATTTACTTTCTCAAAAAGTTCTCCAAGTTTATCGTAATCTCTTCCGCCGATTTTCAAAATAGAATCAACATATATTTCCGTAATATCATAGTTACCTGCTAAAAGACCGGCAATAAAGCCAAAAAACACATCATATCCTTCGACATTATAATGTTCAGCATCGATAAGTCTTACACTATGGTCAACATCATATGTCAATTTGGCTCCTTTCTCAATACATATAACATTTCCGCTTGTTGTTTGCAAAGAATGGTTAATCATATCAATAAGTATTTTCGTTTTGCCTGTTCCCTTGTTTCCTACGATTAATTTAATCATGTTAATTCCTCCAATTTATTATGTCTATTTAACGCTTTATAAAAGCGAAACATAACCTAATCTAATTTTTTTATGAGGCTTATTTATCTGAGTTTCGCCTCAAGTTCTTCTTTTTGTGCCTCAAAACCCGGTTTACCTAAAAGCGCAAACATGTTCTTTTTATAGTCTTCCACTCCAGGTTGATCAAAAGGATTAACGCCTAGCATATATCCCGAAATTGCACAAGCTTTTTCAAAAAAGTAAACCATATATCCATATTCAAATTCATTAATTTCCGGAACGTTTAATACTATATTCGGCACTCCGCCTTGTGTATGTGCCAATATAGTCCCTTCAAACGCTTTATGATTTACAATAGACATATTTTGATTGGACAGAAAGTTAAGTCCATCAAAATTGTTCCCATCATTTTTGATAAAGAAATCTTGTTTCGGTTTTTCAAAGTTCATGACTGTTTCAAACATGGTCCTGGTTCCATCCTGAACAAATTGCCCCATGGAGTGAAGATCGGTCGAAAAAGTTACGGATGCAGGGAACAATCCCTTATTGTCTTTCCCTTCGCTCTCTCCGAATAATTGCTTAAACCATTCGGCCATCATAGTGAAAGACGGGTCATAGCTTACCAAAAGTTCGATTTTCTTCCCTTTTCGATAAAGTGCGTTTCTCACTGCTGCATATTTATAGCAGTCATTTTTGTCTGTATCACAAATCGAGAGTTCATCCTGAGCAACTTTTGCTCCGCCCATGATCTGATCAATGTCGCATCCCGCAACCGCAATCGGTAAAAGTCCAACAGCGGTGAGTACCGAAAATCGTCCGCCAACATCATCCGGAATAACAAATGTTTCATACCCTTCGGCATCAGCAAGCTGTTTTAATGTTCCTCTCGCCTTGTCGGTCGTACAATAAATTCTTCCCCTTGCACCGTCTTTTCCGTATCTGGTTTCCATATATTCTCTAAAAACCCTGAACGCCAAAGCCGGCTCTGTGGTGGTGCCTGATTTGGAGATAATGTTTACCGATACTTCTTTGCCTTCACAAAGCCTCAAAATCTCATTCAAATAAGTAGGGCTGATATTGTTCCCTGCAAAATATATCTCAGGTGTGTCTTTTTTGATATTATTATAAAAAGGAGATTTTAACAGCTCAATTGCCGCTCTGGCACCAAGATAGGAACCGCCGATTCCTATTACAATTAGTACGTTTGAATCGGATCTAATTTTTTCTGTGGATTTCTTAATCCTGTTAAATTCATCTTTATCATAATTGGTCGGCAAATCCACCCAACCTAAAAAATCGTTCCCAAGACCTGATTTCTCATGCAATACTCTGTGCGCTGCTTCTACCTGAGGTTTCAGCCCTTCAATTTCATGATCTCTCACAAAACCTTCCAAATGCTTTAAGCTTATTTTTACTGCCATTATTTTTGTTCCTCCAAAAGGTATTTTCTATACTTTCATATTACTATATCCTGTGGCTTTTTTCAAGGATTAATTGTGAATAATCGCCCAAAAATTATTTAGAAGGAAAAACAATTTATGATAAAACAAATAAACTTCTCAAAAGCTTTTTGAACGCAACGCCAAAACTCATTCTGGAGACTGACTCCGTTGTCATGATATTATATTCACCAAGTGATTTTCCTCCCAGCGTAATGTTCAGTTTGCCAACGACTTGGTTTTTTTCGACAGGCGCCTCAACATCAGAAACGAGTGTCACCTTTTGTTCAATGTCCTTCTCTTTGCCTTTTTCGATTACCACTCCCTTTGGAGCAGAGGCATTGATTTTTACATTGTTCTTTATTCCGCGAAGGACTTTGACCGGTAACAATTGATTTTTATCAATTTCAATTTTAAACAAAGAATAATTGCTGAATCCATAATCCAAAAGCTTTCGCGCAGAAGCAAATCTCTCATCGCTTGTTTTGGATCCCATTGTAACCGAAATCAGTTCAACACCGTCACGAGTCGCAGAAGCGCTCAAACAGCTTCCCGCGTCGTCTGTAGTGCCTGTTTTAAGTCCTGTTGCCCCTTTATAAAACCGAACCATCTTGTTGGTGTTCACAAGAGAAGTTTTTCCATTGCGGAGACTGTCCATCCAAATAGTTGAATATTTTGTGATAACTTTATGTTTCAACAGTTCTTTCGACATCAAAGCAATATCTTTCGCTGTCGAAAGATGTCCATCGGCATCCAGCCCTGTTGCGTTTTTAAACGTTGTATTTTTCATTCCAAGTTCTTTTGCACGCTTGTTCATAAGGTTTACAAAAGTTTCTTCGCTTCCCGCTACATGTTCGCCCAATGCAACAGCCGCATCATTTGCCGAAGCAACAGCAGTTGCTTTAAAAAGCTCTTCCACCATAAGCTGCTCTTTTTCTTCCAGCCATATCTGGGAACCGCCCATCGAGCAGGCATGTTTGGACGGGGTAACTTTGTCCGTCCACTTTATTTTTCCCGCTTCAATGTTTTCAAGCACCAAAAGCATCGTCATAATTTTGGTAATTGATG
>JARBTU010000220.1 GCA_029240015.1 Oscillospiraceae bacterium
ACTTCACTTGCGAATGAAAAAATCTCGGATGGTCTGATTGCTTTTCCTGTTAAGTCAGAACGCCTTGCTGTTACGACCAACTTTTCGGACGAGGAAGTCAATGCTTTATAAGCAACAAAACGTTCCTCCAAGATTTTATATTGCACATCGCCCGAAAATTCCAACCCTGTTTGGGTAAGCAACTTTCTCTCCGCATCTGAAAACAGTCCTGAATCCTCAGGAACAAACGGGAGGATTCCTTGATTAGCACCTAAAATAATCGTAACCTTTGGATTGTTTGTCCTAATACGTTCCGCACTTCCGACAATGACCGAGTCAAGGGTCTGCGGCAAAGTGCCCATATCATATTCATCGGTAACGAGCTCAAAAAGCTCGAGATACCTTTTGGGTGTAATTGCAACATGAGCTACTGTTTTTGCAAGGATGTCCATAATATCCATCAGAATATCCCAGATTTTTACATAGTCCTGAGCAAGTATAAGGTCTTCATTCTGTTCGCTCTGAGCAATAATATGCTCGACTTCCTCTCGAGTTCCCATTGATTCAATGGCTTCATACAGTGCTTGACTTAGCTCACCCGAACTTATTTTCCCGCTTTTACGCTTGAACATTTCAACAGAGGACACAACATACTCTCTTACTTGATTGACTCTTGTGAGCAAGGCTTCGTCTTGCTCACTTAAAACCGAAACAAAGCCACTTGGGTTTGCTTTAAATTCTTCCAGCCATCTTTTCGCTTTAATATCCCACACAAAACAGTAATTTTCAAGCTCGCTGATTCTATCGGAATCATAAGGGCTCAAACCGCATTTGAGCATCGAGAGGATATTTTCGGTGTTGTATCCTTGTGTTGCGATTCTCAAAAACAAAACGACAAAACGTATCAGTGCCTTTTGTTCTATTCCTTCTCGTTTGTCCATATAATATGGGATTTCATATTTTTCAAACTCGCTTTCCAATGCGCTAATATAAGTATCCAAGTCACGGGAGATGATAGCAAAATCATCATATCTGTATCCGTTTTTTTGAACCAGTTCTTTAATGGTACTCAGCGCATATTCCGCCTCCTGATATTCATTCTGTGCAAATGCAAAAACAATGTTTTCGGGTTCGTTGGATTTAAAAGTACTCGGTTTACAGGAAAAGATATTTTGTTCCAAATGGGAAAGCTCTTTGTTTTTAAATCTCGCTCCAGACTTTATTTTAATAGGAACGGCAACCGTGGTCCCTGTTTGCCTTGCAAAGCGCACAAGTTTTTGATAGGTTTCGTAAACAACCGAAAAAATCCCCAGTTTTTCATCTTCAGTACTGTCGAGGCACAGCGAAAAATAAGTGTCTTCAGCATCCGAAATCATTTGCTCAATAATCTCGTTTTCATTTGCAGTAAAGCTTTTAAATTCATCAAAGAAGATGGTATACCCTTTGAAAAAATCAGTACCTCTCACTTTTTTTGCCGCTTTTGAAATTTTATCAAGCGAATCCATATAGGATTCGCTCAAAAAAGCATCATATGTAGAATAAATCAGTGCAATTTCGTTGGTTTTGTTTTTTAACGGCTCGCTTTCAATTTTCTGCGAAATCTCTTCGAGTATTGAAGGGGTGACGTTTGCGCTTTTGAATTCCCCAATCAAGCTTTTCATCGTTTGAATAAAGCTCTTTTGACCAACGGATTTTTGATAAACATTAAGACCATCCTTAATTTCATTAAGTGCCACATTCATCAATATGCTTTTTTGAGGCTCAGTTGCATATTTCCCCGCAAGCCTGCCATAAGTTCTGAAAATCATCTCCGAAAGCCGCGAAAAACTATAAACTTCAATATTTTTCGCACTGCATGCTCCAAGCAGTTTATAAATTTGACGTTCGCTTTCAAAAGAAAATTGTTCCGGAACGATCAGCATGATTTTTTCTTTTCCATGCTCGTAAAGTTCCTTGATTTTTTGATGAATATAAAAAGATTTTCCGCTCCCTGATCTTCCAAAAATAAACCGCAGCACGTCAAATCACCTCCTGCCACTCTCTGAAAATAATTATCGTAGTATAAAGAATCACGTTGTCTTTATAAAATAAAAGTGATATCCTTCTGACGGAATATCACTTTATTTGCTTAATAATTCAATAGATAATTTTTTACTTCTGTACAAACAAGGTCGATATCCTCTTGTTTTAAATATGGATGCATAGGCAATGAGATTACACAATCACAAAGCCTGCTTGTGGTCTCAAAATCCTGTTCGTGATGACTTAAATCCAAAAAAGCCTCCTGCTTATGCATCGGTTTTGGATAATAAACCATGGACGGTATCCCTTTTTCCTTTAGTGCTGACTGAAGCCCGTCCCGCTGTTCTTTATTTTTCAAAATAAGCGTATACTGAGCCCAGCTTGAATAAAAGCCGTCAGGAACAAGCGGAGTCTTCACCACACTTTGAAGCTGTTTTGAATATTCTTGTGCAGCATGATTAACTGCATCCAGTTCGTAGTCCTTAAATGCTTCAAATTTAAGCTGCAAAATTGCCGCCTGTAACGTATCCAATCGGGAATTCATCCCTATTCTTATATTATCATATTTAAATGAACCTTTTCCGTGAACCCGTATAGACTTTATGAGTTCCGCAGTGTGGTCGTCGTTTAGGAAAATAGCTCCTCCGTCCCCATAACAACCCAAAGGTTTCGCAGGGAAGAATGACGTCGTGGCGGCATCACCAAAACTGCACGCTCTTTTGTCTCTTATTTTCCCGCCAAAACCTTGCGCCCCATCTTCCAACAGCAGTAACCCATGTTTTTCTGCAATCTTTTGGAGTTTGTCAAAATCAGCGGGAAGCCCAAACAAATCCACCGCAATAATTGCTTTTGGGGTCAAAACTCCTTCTTTTTTCACGCGGTCAATCGCCTGCTCCAGCTTTTCGCAGCTGATATTAAATGTTGTTTCCTCTACGTCCACAAAAACAGGGCTTGCTCCCTCGAACGAAACCACTTCACCCGAAGCAAAAAAAGTAAAGTCCGGAACAAACACCGCATCCCCTTCTTGGATGCCCCAAGCCATCAACACCATGCTCAACGCATCTGTCCCATTTGCACAGGTGATACAATGCTTTGCACCTACGTATTCAGCAAGCTGTTTTTCCAGCTCAGCCACCTGTGAGCCCATGATAAAGTTGCCCTGGGAGGCCACTTTGAGCATAGCTTCATCAATTTTATCTTTTAAAGCGACATACTGCGCTTTTAAATCCCTAAATTCCATTCAAATAACTCCAATTTTATTTTTGTGCGATTGTTTGGTTGCAAAAAACATATTCTTTGCCACACTCATTACATTTCAACCTGGAATCTAACACCTGTCCGCACTCACATGCCCAGCCGATTTGTTTTGCAGGAACGCCCGCCATTAAGGCGTAATCGGG
>JARBTU010000221.1 GCA_029240015.1 Oscillospiraceae bacterium
TGGATGATCGCGATGTGCTTGTCGGAATCAGTTTTCCGAGATATTCAAAATTAACGGTCAAGGCGTTTGAATTTGCATCCAAAAGCGGTGCGAAAGTGGTGGCGTTGACCGACAGTAAGTCTTCGCCTCTTGCAAAGGCAACCGACCACCTTTTGCTTGCAAGAAGTGACATGGCATCATTTGTAGACAGCTTGGTTGCACCGCTCAGCTTGCTTAATGCGCTGATCGTTGCGGTAGGGCTAAAGAAGAAAGAAGATATATCAAACACTTTTTCAAGGCTAGAGGATATTTGGGACGAGTATGAAGTGTATGAGAAGATAGAGGAGAAACGCGGCGAATGAACGAAACCGATGTTATTGTAATCGGCGGCGGAGCCGCAGGGCTTATAGCTGCCGGCACAGCGGCAATGTATGGGAAAAAAGTTTTGTTGGTGGAGAAAAATCCACGGTTGGCAAGAAAAGTTTTGATTACGGGAAAGGGAAGATGCAACGTCACCAATAACTGCGATATCACACAGTTCATCAGCAATGTCCCTAAGAATCCCCGATTCATGTACAGTGCGCTGTCACAGCTCTCTCCAACAGACACTATGGAGTTCTTTGAAAACCTTGGCCTTTCGCTGAAAACAGAAAGAGGAAACAGGGTTTTTCCTGCATCGGACAAAGCTGTGGATGTTGTTGACACGCTGGTCAACTTTATTGAAACCTATGGAGTGGAAACGGTTAATGGAGAAGTTAATGCTTTAATCATGGAAGATGGAAGAATAAAAGGGATTATCTATAATCAGACCGAAAAACGATATGCGGCATCGGTTATTGTCGCCACGGGAGGGCTTTCTTATCCGTTGACAGGTTCGACGGGGGATGGATATCGTTTTTCAAAGATGGCCGGGCATACAGTTGTTCCACCCAAAGCGTCTCTTGTTCCGATAGAAACGAAAGAAAAATGGTGCAGGGATTTGATGGGACTTTCGCTTAAAAATGTTGTGTTAAAAGTGGAAAGAGCAGACGATAATAATATTGTGTTTAACGAGTTGGGCGAAATGCTCTTTACGCACTTCGGGGTATCGGGACCGCTGGTCTTAAGCGCGAGTTCCCACATGAGAGAGATGGACTCATGCGAATATCGTTTGGTAATTGACTTGAAACCCGCATTATCTAATGAGCAGCTGGATGCAAGACTGTTAAGGGATTTTTCAAAATACATCAACAAAGATTTTATTAATTCACTTGGAGATTTGCTTCCAAGGAAGCTTATCCCTGTTATTGTGGAACAAAGCGGCATTCCTTATGAGTTTAAGGTGAACCAGCTGACCAAAGAGATGCGTATGAAGTTGATTTCACTTATCAAAGGTCTTACGATGACGGTGAAGCAGTTTAGACCGATTGAAGAAGCCATCATTACGTCAGGAGGAGTCGATGTCAGCGAAATCAATCCCAAGACGATGGAGAGCAAGTTTGTGGAAGGATTATTTTTTGCAGGCGAAGTGATAGATGTTGATGCATATACAGGCGGTTTTAATCTTCAAATTGCTTTTTCTACTGGATACGTGGCAGGGTTTCACTGCTAAGTACAGAACACAGATAAAATGTAGAGGATGGAACAAGATCATGACAAAAAATATTGCAATAGATGGGCCTGCCGGAGCGGGAAAAAGTACAATTGCCAGAAGAATTGCGAAAGAAATGGGATTCATATATGTGGATACGGGCGCACTTTATCGGGCGGTTGGACTGTTTATGCTGAATCAGCAAATAGACACCAAAGAAGCGGAGAAAGTCAGTTCCCTTTTGAAAGATATCAAAGTCGAAATCAAGTTTATCAATCACGAGCAGAGAGTTTTTTTGAACGATGCTGATGTGTCCGAAGATATCAGAAAGCCGGAGGCTTCAATGGCGGCATCAGACGTATCGGCAATTCCCTCCGTTCGGGATTTTTTGTTTGGCCTGCAAAAAGATATTGCCAGGAAGAACAATGTGATTATGGACGGGAGAGATATCGGTACGGTGGTTTTGCCAAATGCCGATTTGAAAATCTTTTTGACTGCCTCCCCCGAGAACCGTGCTCAAAGGCGTTACGATGAGCTGATTGCAAAAGGGTTTGAAGTGCAGTATGACACGCTTTTGGAAGAGATCAGACAAAGAGATTATAACGATTCTCACAGGGAAATTGCACCGTTAAAACAGGCGGAAGATGCAATTTTGGTGGATACAACAGGCAACGAGCTGGAACAGTCGGTACAGATATTGATGGATGTTATCAAAGAGAACCTGATATAATAGAATGCAATAACGCAAAGAAGGGTTTGGAATTTCATGAATTTTTATCGTTTTGCAAGAGCAGTCTGCAGAATTGTAATGTCTTTGTGGTACAAAGTAGAAGTAAGAGGTAAAGAGAATTTGCCTGAAAAAGGCGGCTATATTATATGCTGCAATCACAGGACAAACTTTGACCCCCTATTTTTGGGGACAAAAATTAATCCGGATCTTACTTTTATGGCTAAGTCGGAACTGTTTGAAACACCGATTTTCGGTCACATTATTAAATGGCTCGGGGCTTTTCCTGTTCATAGAGGAAAAGGGGACACGACAGCAATCAATACAGCGGTTGAATCAATTAAAGACGGGAAGGTATTGGCCATTTTCCCCGAAGGGAACCGTTCCAAAGATGGGCAGCTTCAAAGATTCAAATCAGGGGCAGCGCTCGTGTCGTCCAGAACGGGCGCCGATATAGTTCCTGCGTGCGTTTACTTTAAAGGAGAGCTTTCGTTCCGAAAAAAAGTAACCGTTAGATTCGGGAGTGTTATAAAAAATGAGGAACTGGGGATTTCACAGGGAACTCCGTCGGAACTTAAATATGCAAGCAATATTTTGAGAACAAACGTAGAGAAATTGTTGTTGGAGGAAGATGTTTGAGCATTACAATAGCAAAAACAGCGGGATTCTGTTTTGGCGTAGACCGAGCGGTGGAACTTGTGTATAAATTGATTCATGAGGAACGCCAAGTCAGCACAATCGGTCCGATAATCCATAATCCCCAACTGGTAAAAGATTTGGAAAACAAGGGCGTAAGCATCATTGACACACCGTCTGAAGCATCAGAAAACGACATTGTCGTGATTCGTTCACACGGCGTTTCAAAAAATGTTTATGATGAATTGAAAAGTTTGGGGTATAATTATTGTGATGCAACTTGTCCGTTTGTTTCCAAAATACATAAAATTGTTTCAAAAAAATCTGAGCAAGGCTGTGTCGTGTTCATTGCAGGGGATGAAAATCACCCAGAAGTCATTGGAATTCGAGGGCATTGTAACGACCAATCCTTTGTTTTTAAAGACGAAAAAGAATTGGAAAATATACCAAAAGAACATCCTGAAATCTGTAATAAGTG
>JARBTU010000222.1 GCA_029240015.1 Oscillospiraceae bacterium
TACTGAGTCGTTGAACTTTGTGCCGCCACCTGAAACGTTAGAAAGATTGCAAAGAACATTGAAACGATGGTACACAAGCAGAACAAAAACGCTGTCGATTTTTTTATAGCGCGATGATTCATCCTCAAAAAATCCCCTTTTGTTATAACTTTTTTATACATTATATCATCTTTTTTAACGAATTAAAAGCGTAATGGACAAATTTTTATGTCAAAAACATATTTTTTTTCTTTCAGTCTATATTGCTCCAAAAGCTCAGGTCCGCAACTGTTAGATCCTATTCCGCTTTGTTTATAATCTAAGCAAAAAATCGTGGAATCGGACTCTGAAAGCTCAAAATTATGTGCCTTTTTTGAAAGTTCTTCTTGGGAATAGTTGGATGCATTAAAGCTGAATTGTTGATTAGAATAAGCCAGTAACCCTGTTCCTTCCGCGTGAATCATTATATAATCACAGCCGCAATGGCTTCCGTTTTCCTGAGGTTTCAAGTAATCTTCATGCAAATCCTTGACTGTCGAAGTGAATTTCCCGTAATAGCTTGACCTGCATTTATCCTGATAACTCTCATTTGGACCAAGTCCGAAATACTCTACATCGCACATCTCTTTGGGCAAAAACAACCGAATTCCGAATCGAGGCAAAAAAGGTGTCGTTTCGTTTTTTGTTACGCTGATTTCAGCATGGATTTGTCCATCTTTTTCTATGGTCCAAACAACCTCAATGTCCATAATTCTCTGAATATATACCGCTGATACGGAAAGCTTTGTCTGAATGGCAACAGCGTTTTCTTCTTGATTCACTGTCGTTTCATATGCGCGCGCAATCGTTCTGTCATACCCGCAACCTCTCCATTGGTTAGAAATACCTCCGTCGTTATCGGTCGGAGCTCTCCAGATATTGTATTCCATTGGCTTTTGCAGAATATCTTTATTGTGAAAAGAAAGTGTATCAAAGACACCTGTTAACTTGTTGTAGGTATATTTAAAATTTTCGCCTTTTACATAAATCCATCGGTCATCTTGATCTACATTAATTTCTTTGTTACTTTTGTGTGCATGTTTTAAAAGCTCTAATGTTCTTTTATTTTCAGAATCTTGAGTCGCAATTTCTATCTGCTCAAATCCCATTATATGACCTTTTTTTGTTAACCCCAAATCCGCTTTTTGAATAAATTCAAATTTGATGAAACAACGTCCGCTTTCCATTGTCGGAAAATCGACTGCAATTTCTTTTTGTTCGTGCGGCTTTAAATCTAGAACATTCTTATCTGTAATCTCTTGCTCAAAAACAACTTCTCCGTCTTGAGTGACTTGACACCTGATAAAAAGGAGGTCTTTGACATTCGAAAAATCCAGCATGTTTCGCATGACAAAGACTTTATTACCCGTATCTTTTGCGGTAATTCTTATCGGTCTTAACACATTTTTATATTCAAGCAGCCCTGTATGAGGCTTTCTGTTTGGATACACAAGCCCGTCCATACAGAAATTTCCGTCGTTTGGAAAGTCACCAAGATCACCGCCATAAAAGTATTTGTCCTTACCATTTTCATGTTGCCCCATAAAAATCGCATGGTCACACCACTCCCAGACAAATCCTCCGCAAAAGCCGTCGTATTTGTCGATAAGTTGAAAATAGTCCTCTATGTCACCCGGTCCGTTCCCCATTGCATGAACATATTCGCATTGGATAAATGGCTTATCCGGCTCTTTGTTTTCAAAATAATTTACTATATCCTGTCCGCTTGCATACATCCTGCTATATAAATCCAGATTGGACAAATCGGGTTTATAGTCCCTATGCATTGACATGGATTCATAATGTGTCAACCTTGTTCGGTCTGCACTTTTTACCCATTCAAGTGCTTTTTCGACGTTACAGCCATAGCCTGATTCATTTCCCATCGACCATATTACAACGCAAGGTCTGTTTTTATCTCGTGAAACCAAAAGCTGTACTCTGTCTACTACACTTTTCTCAAATGCAGGGTCTGAGACTAACAAGAACATATCAGCTTGTTCCCCATAAATTTCCCCTGCCCCATGGGTCTCAAGGTCTGCCTCATCAATTACATAGAAACCATATCGGTCACACAGTTCCAAAAAAACCGGGGCATTAGGATAATGACTTGTCCTGATAGCGTTGATATTATGCTCCTTCATGAGTCTGAGGTCTTTTTCCATCTGCTCAACACTGATGGCGTACCCCGTTACAGGGTCACTGTCGTGTCGGTTTACTCCCCTGAACTTAATTTTTGTTCCGTTAAGATAAACCACGCCGTTTTTTACAGCAATCTCTCTTACCCCAACTTTTGTTGCAATGATTTCTTGCTCTGATTCAATTATAAGCGTATATAAATACGGCTGTTCGGCATTCCAAAGAGAAGGGTTGTCCAACTCAAAACAAATCTCATTTTGAGTGGATTCTCCCTTTTTTAAAAGATGATTGCTTGAATCTAGGAAACTGTATTTTACTGTCTTTGTCTCCCCTGCAAAATCAAGTTTTGCATAAATTTCAGCTTTTCCAGCATCATTCAAAAGCTTTGTTGTCACAAAAAAATCTCTGACATGGTTTTCAGGGCGCGAAAGAATATAAACATCGCGGAAAATCCCTGACATTCTGAATTTGTCTTGATCTTCACAATAGCTTCCGTCACACCACTTCAAGACCAGCACCGACAGCTTATTCTTTCCTTCTTTTACATAGTCTGTGATGTCAAATTCACTGGTAGAATGAGAAACTTGGCTGTATCCCACAAACGTTTCATTTATGTAAACATAAAAGCATGAATCCACTCCTTCAAAATTAAGATGTTTTTTTTGAAGTGTTTCATTCTCTTTAAGTTCGAATTCTGTCTGATAAATCCCGCATGGATTATTATGAGGAACATAAGGCGGATCGTAAGGAAACGGATACTTTAAATTGGTATATTGATGATGGTCGAATCCATGATTCTGCCATACAGACGGCACCGGGATTTTAATAAAATCCGAATTGTTAAACCCGTCTCTCCAAAATTCTTCCTTAATGTCATATACGCTTTCGTAATACTTAAAATCCCAATTTCCATTTAGCAGCACGAAACGGTCAGAATGAATTCTGTCTTTCATGACTGCATCCTCTGCATTACCATATGGAATATAATAAGCTCGGTTGGGCATGGTGTTTACATGCAAACAACTCAGATTTTCATAATATTTTTCTATTACCATGATTTTTAACCTCTCAATACTTATGTTGAATAATTTATCTGTATAGATAAGGACTTGCAAGTCCTTATTCTCCCTCGCAAGTCCTTTAGTACGCCAAGATTTTAACATATAAGTACAATGTCGTCAATGCTTTTTGATAAGAAAGTTTTAATAAAATTATTATATCAAATT
>JARBTU010000223.1 GCA_029240015.1 Oscillospiraceae bacterium
CTAATTTCATGCGCGACAGTTGCAGCCATACTACCGACCAAATTCATCTTATCTAACACTGAGGTCATTTGTTCCAGCTTTTTTCGCACCGTGATATCGCGAATAATACCTTCTAGTGCTACGAGATGACCATGTTCATCATAAAATGGGACGCATTTTTGTTCGATCCAGAGTGTCGTTTTATCTTTGCAAATCAGGCGTAATGTTAGCGGCATTTCAACAGAGTGTGGTAGATTTCTAATAAAATCGTCAAACAGACAACGATCATCAGGATGTATCAAATCGAGAACTAATTTATTATCGGTGTAATATTCTTCAGGGAAGTAACCAGTGGCTGTCAAGACCGATGGGGTTATATATTCGATTTTTCGTTCAGGCAGTAGTTGATAATGAAAGATTACATCAACAGCATTCTCTGCTAATAGCCGGTATTGAGTTTCCTTGTTGACCAAATCTGTTCTGGTCTTTTCAAAGTATACCATTAGTGTACCCACCGCGATGACCAGGCGCAATATTCCACCCAATAAGTAACCCCAAGGAGCAAACCATGATCCGCCAATTGAAAAAGGCAGCGCTAAACTGAGTAAGCTCCATAGAATGAACGCATAGCCTGTAATTAGCCGGCCAACTCCCGGTAATTCCACATGGCGTATAAAAGTTAAGCCTATCCATATGATAGCAGAGCAGCAGATAAAGACAGTGGGTAACAACTTGTAAACTAAGGATGAGCATAGTACGTTTAGTGCTGCACTTAGCGTGAAAATGACGACAGCTCCATATAACCACCATTTATTAAGCTTTTTGTTTACAAAGTTGCAAGTACCCCATACAAACATTAGGGCACTGATCATATTTAGCATTTGATATATAGTCACGCCTAAGTCGGATTGTTTCCAAGCGAGTAGTCCGGAATCAAAAAACGCAAATCTTGAGAGAAGGACGAGCCAGCTTAGTGCCCATATACCCATGTAGCGTTCGCGATACAGTGCATACAAATAAATGTAGATAAGAACTATGGAAACCGTGCCAATGGATGAACAAATAAATGATAACTGAATATAATCCATAATTACTCCTACCGAAAGTTGATTTATTATATTAAATATTTGTTCTACAATAATCACAAAAGTTCCTTCTTTAGGATAATTTAGCATTTTTTGTAACAAATAAATTTTATATATTAGACTGTCAAATTGTTATTGTTATGTCATTTAAGAATCTGGCAGTCAAAAACAATAAATGGTAAATCCTGCAAGTTGTAGGCAAAATTGTGTCTAACTTGCAGGATTCTTGTGTTTTTTTGGGAATGTATAAAGTTGATAATGATTCTGTAGACGGAGGTCTTTATGTCGATTTGGTCAAAATTCTTTCAATATTATAAACCCTACCGCTGGCTATTTTTTACTGATTTAGCTTGTGCATCAGTGGTTTCCCTGGTGGATATTTCGTTTCCCCAGATCCTTTATTTTCTTACTCATGGTGTTTTTATCCGAAGTGCGGCGGAAATTAGGCAGGTACTGGGCATTGTTGCAGTTGGGATGCTCACCATGTATATCATTCGGTATTCCTGCCAGTATTACATTACTACCTGGGGACACATTATGGGCGCGCGGATGGAAAGTGATATGCGGCAGGATCTGTTTGATCATTACCAGCGGCTGTCCTTTTCTTATTATGATCGCAACAATACAGGTGAGATGATGTCGAAGTTGGTGTCCGATTTGTTTGATATTTCCGAGCTGGCCCATCATGGACCGGAGAACGTTTTTATTTGCACACTAAAAATTATCGGCTCTTTTGTTTTATTGATGTTTCTTAATGTCAAAATGACCTTGATTCTTTTTGGGGTTACCCTGTTTATGATTTTTTTCAGTATCTATAAAAACAGAAAGATGAAAGCGGTTTTTATGGATAACCGGAAAAAGATTGCTGGGGTAAATTCGCGGGTTCAGGACAGTCTTTCTGGTATTCGTGTTGTGAAATCTTTTGCCAACGAAGATTTGGAACGGGAA
Source organism: Oscillospiraceae bacterium (assembly GCA_029240015.1). GTDB lineage: Bacteria > Bacillota > Clostridia > Oscillospirales > Ruminococcaceae > JARBTU01. The sequence continues at coordinate 2,013 of JARBTU010000223.1, forward strand.
AAATTCTGCAGCAGTAATTTGCAGTTTTTGGATTCGAAGGTTAACAGTTATCGTATCATGGGAAGTTTTCATGCCGGTAATGGTCTTTTCCAGGGATTATTGTACACGGCGGTGCTGGTTAGCGGCGGCTTTTTTGTTGCCAACGGCACACTGGAGGTTTCCGATCTTGCTGTGTATGCTCTATATATCGGAATTTTTATGAATCCCATTGATGTGTTGATCAATTTTACGGAGCAGTTTCAAAAAGGGTATTCCGGCTTTAAACGTTTTATGGAAGTCGTTGATACAGCGCCAGAAATTTTAGAGAAACCAACTGCTGTATCGCTGGGAAATGTCATAGGCCATATTGTTTTTCAGGATGTTTCCTTTCGGTATAATCAAGATACACAAGTGCTGGATGGGGTGGATATCTCCATTGCCGCTGGGAAAACCGTGGCATTAGTGGGCCCCTCCGGCGGCGGTAAGTCAACCCTTTGCTCCCTTTTGCCCCGCTTTTATGATGTGAGCGGGGGCGCTGTCCTGATTGACGGCAAAGACGTGCGGGATGTTACGCTCAAGTCTCTGCGCAGTGCAATTGGCATTGTACAGCAGGACGTGTATATGTTTGCCGGCACAGTGCGGGACAATATCGCCTACGGCAAGCCTGCTGCCACGAATGAAGAAATTATTGAGGCAGCGAAAAACGCCAATATTCATGAATTTATTATGAGCCTTGCTGACGGGTACGACAGCTATGTGGGGGAACGGGGCACCCGCCTTTCTGGGGGGCAAAAACAGCGGATTGCCATCGCCCGCGTATTCTTGAAGAATCCACAAATCCTAATTTTGGATGAAGCAACCTCCGCACTGGATAATGAAAGTGAACGTTACATTCAGGCCTCGCTGGAGCGCCTTTCGAAGAACCGGACCACAATTGTGGTAGCCCACCGGCTCAGCACCATTCGCAACGCGGATGAGATCATTGTCATTAACCACAACGGCATTCAGGAGCGGGGAGATCATGGGAAACTGTTATCGCAAAACGGCCTGTATGCCAAATACTATAATATGCAGTTTGAAGGCTTGGATGAACTGAACAACGAGTGAAATGCAATAGATTACAGATGAGTGAGATATAAAGTGCGGCCTCATCTGCTGATGAAGGCCGCACTATCCAGTACCAACTGTGTCATTAACTTGACCCCATGACAGCCCCTCAACAGCTACGATACGCTCATAAAGGTTTCCGTCATATTTTCCTTTTGGATTACGTGGCTCCTTTGTTACACTGCATTCTACTGGGAAGGCACCAACTTCCCATCTTCCAATCGTATTACTATTTTCGTCAATAAAGTTGTACGCTAAACGAGCTGTACCCACGCTATAGGGAG
>JARBTU010000015.1 GCA_029240015.1 Oscillospiraceae bacterium
TTTTACCGAATATGAGGGATATTTTTATATCGAATACTTTTAATAAGGGGATGGCTGACTGATTATTTCTCGGATGCGAAATCCATGGGAAGTTCCAGCGGGCCATTATTCCTTCTATTATAATAAAAATAAGCACAAGTTTCCAACCCTGTACATGGGTCAGATTCTTGTACTTATATAGTACCAATGGGAATTTGAATTGACCATGTTTTGATAATTAATAAATAATTTAAGTTTTCTAAAATTTGTATCGGAGTCAGAGAACTTGATTTGTCATTCTGACGAATAAAGGACATATTCCAGTATTTAGCATGTACAGTTACTAATTATAATTGGAGGAATAAAAATTATGGGTTTTGTACTTTGGGGTGGGATCGGTGATAATATGTTTAGTATCGTTTCTTTAATAGTAATTATAGGATTTGTATTTGTATTTGGCATCATTATTATATTTTTGATACAAGGAGCAAAACAGTGGAAAAGAAACAATAAATCACCGATTCTTACAGTTGATGCGACAATGGCAACAAAACGAACCGAGGTGAATCACTATTATCACAAGGCAGGAAATTACATGTCTTCGACTACATATTATGCTACATTTGAAGTTTCCAGCGGTGATCGTTTAGAATTTAAAATCCCTGATGTTGAGTATGGAATGCTTGTAGAAAATGATATTGGAAAGCTGACTTTTCAAGGTACACGCTATTGGGGATTTGAGCACAACCATGATTAAACAGCCGGAAATGCTTTGATGACAGTATAAGGGTACTAAGCTAACTTCCCATTATCCATATAATACAACCTATAGGAGATACAACAAAAATGACAATATATCGAAGTTCTGAAAGCAAAGAAAAAGTACTAAGGTTATATGATGAGCAAATAAATAAACTGGGAATCCCTTGTAAGGATTTATTCGTGAATACAGCTTATGGCAGAACACATTTAATTGAAACCGGAAATTTAAATGGAATACCTTTGCTTGTTTTTCATGGAGGAAATGCGACTACAGCATGTAACCTTTTGTCCTGCCGCTTTCTGATGGAAAAATTTCATATTTATGGCGTCGATACTATAGGCCATCCGGGGAAAAGCGCTGAGAATAACTTATCACATAATAATTATGATTATGGGAAATGGGCAAGTGAAGTGATATCTGAAATCGGATACGAAAAAATCAAGTGTTTAGGTGGATCCTTTGGAGCTGGCATCCTTGCAAAAGCTATGTGCGTTGCGCCGGAAAAGATAGAGAAAGTTGTTCTCTATGTTCCTGCTGCAATCAAAAACGCTCCAGCATATAAAAGTATTTCAATGCTGTTTCCCATAATTTTGTATTGGATTACGCATAAACAAAAGTGGCTTTTAAAAAGTTTCCTACCCATGGCAATTACGCAAGATAACATCGATAGCGATATATTTGAGACTGCAAAATGTAGTATAGATAATGTAAAAATTAAAAAAGGAATGCCTAGCAATGCTCATCCATCAGACATGATGAAATGCTCTATGCCTGTGTTAGTCATGGCGGGTGAAAAGGATTGTCTATTTCCTGCAAAGAAAGTGATTCCGCAAGCTAAGAAAATAATACCAAACTGCATTACATATCTTCTATGTAACAGAGGGCACATGAATAGATTGACAGCTACAGAAGAGCAAATGATTATCAGTTTTCTTCAGTAAATTATGAGCAAGCGAGGCGGCAGGATGAAAAATAATCAAAAAATATTTTGGTTTGAACCGATTGTATTTTTGTTTTTTTGGAGCATTTCATTTGCATAGAATATGGGGGTTAGTTGACCGTGCAGCATATTCGCGATTTTGACTTTCGGTGTTAGAGCAACGCGGATTGCTTTACTATAAGCTTATGGGTGTCTTGGCGTTGCTTTGCATCGCGGGTATGATTGTTTTTATCAAAAATATAGGTAAAAACTTTTGGTGGAGATGGATATACATAATCGGTGGCGGCTATGTTCTGTTTGACCTGTTTGCAATTGCCCTGGGAATGAAGATATGGAAAAATCTACTACTAAACATATTAGACGTTACAAGTCCATACACAATTACTTATAAACTATTGACATTTAATTGTCATTCATATAGACTAATATTAAAGTGAATATATAACATTCCGGTTGGGCAGGTAAAACTGTTTTCAAGATTTGAGCTTAATGGGTGGAGAGCTTCGTATGAAGTTCTCCACTTTTTTATTTGTGTAAATTAAAATGTTGTAAAGTTATTTTGGAAATGAGGTGAATAGATGTCTATATCCCAAGGAATTCTTACCGCGCTATTTTGCATGGTCGTTGTATTTGCTGTGCTCGTCATTTTGTGGGCTGTAATACGCTCGTTCTCTGCTCTAATCAGACTAATTGAGAGAAAAAACAGTAACCTACAAGACAATTCAAAATAAAAACACCATCATAAAAGGAGGTTTTAATCCGATGTTCGTTGATTCAATTACCAAACTTTGGAATGACTCGGGATTCGCCGCACTAACATGGCAGTCCCTTATCATGATTATTTTAGCGTGTGTACTTATCTATCTTGCCATTGCCAAAAAGTTTGAACCCCTTCTTTTGTTGCCTATCGCTTTTGGGATGCTCCTTGCCAATCTGCCGTTGACAGAGTTGATGCTTCCACCTGCAACCAGTTCGGATACAGGTGGTCTGTTGTATTACTTGTATCAAGGAGTAAAAAAAGGAATTTATCCATCCCTTATCTTTTTAGGTATCGGGGCTATGACCGATTTCGGTCCGTTAATTGCTCGTCCGAGCAGCCTTTTAATCGGAGCCGGAGCACAATTTGGGATTGCGGTTGCATTTGTGGTAGCTATCGCTTTTGGATTTACTCCCGAAGTGGCCGCTTCTATGGGTATCATTGGGGGAGCCGATGGTCCAACCGCGATTTATCTTACAACAAGGCTTTCTCCGCATCTGCTGGCCCCTATATCTATTGCAGCATATTCATATATGGCACTCATTCCATTGATTCAGCCTCCCATTATGAGGATGCTTACGACAAGAAAAGAACGCCAAATCAAAATGGAACAATTACGAAAGGTGTCTAAGCTTGAAAAGATTTGCTTTCCAATAATAGTAGCTATTTTGTGTATTCTTCTTTTGCCTTCGGTTGCTCCACTGATTGGCATGCTTATGCTTGGTAACCTGTTTAAAGAATCCGGTGTTGCAGAACGTCTGTCGGATACAGTGCAAAATGCTTTGATTAACATTGTCACTATTTTTCTCGGAGTCACGGTCGGTGCTACTGCTGTGGGAGCAGAATTTTTAAAGCCTCAAACATTAACAATCATTGCTATCGGGCTGGTTGCTTTTATGTTCAGCACCGTAGGCGGACTTTTGATTGGGAAAATTATGTGTTGGGTAACAAAGGGGAAAATCAATCCACTGATAGGTTCTGCGGGAGTATCCGCTGTTCCAATGGCAGCGCGCATATCTCAGATTGAAGGTCAAAAAGCAAATCCCGCTAATTATCTCTTAATGCATGCCATAGGTCCAAATGTAGCAGGTGTAATAGGTTCCGCTGTTGCGGCAGGAATCCTTCTGTCGCTCTTTGGATAAATTTTAATAAATAAAAGCACCCATAAAGGGTGCTTTAAATAGATTTCTATTTTAATTTAATAAATCGGATAATATGCCTTATTGGGCTGCCCATTCTCTGATAGTTTGATACAGTTGATCCGTTTTATCCTTAGATTTAACGTTGATAATCACATAACCCGGATCATTTCCCTTCAGTTTCAACACAATATATTTATCGACATTGCTGTAAACGTAAAGCATACACTTCCCGTATCCATCAACTGAAAAATGTCCGAAGCTTTTGTTTACACCGCCATATCCATTTGTGCGATTGCTTCTCGGAATACTATCAATTGTTGACACTGAAACAACCTGATCCTTCTCTAAAGTCATGTCATACATGGCGGCATCAATCATAATCTTGGAACCATTTTCGGTTATCTGGTAATCTTTCAAACCTGCATAGAAAACGAAGCCAAGGATGATAATTATCAAAGCAAAGGTCCCAATTCCAATGGCCTTGCCGGCCGGTCTTCCAATATTGATCGTCCAGCCCATGCTTGTAACCCTCTTGGGAACCATTATCCTTGGATCGTTGGGATTGTAGTAACATCCCCACTTCCAAGTGCTTTCCTGCTCATATATGCTGCTATCCTTCTCTGATATTTCACCAAAAAAGCTATTTTCTACAGCGCGAATCTTTCTCTGTTGCCAATTTGCAATGCCAAGCAAAGCACCCATTAGAATGACAAGTGATAGGGCAACAAGTATGTCATTTTCTATATATATCAAAAAAATGTTAAACAGTATCCAGAATAACAGCATTGCAAAAGCAAAAAACGTTGCTGCCGTAGTATTAATGCGTTCCTCCTTCCTTGCACATGCCTTATTAATCTCAGTGTTTTCGCTCAGTGCTGACGCATGTTGATTTCTCATCTTATAATATAAGTAGATCGTACTAATCTGGCACAACGGCCCAATAAAACTTAATCCAATTGGATAGATATCTCGTTTCTCCGGATAGATAATTAGAAAAATCACAGGTATAAAACTTAGGCATAAAAACAACCAAGTCCAGATAGGGGAAACACTCGATTTCCCTTTCTCTTTTGAAACATTCGTATCGACCGTTATAACTTTTGTTCGTTGATAAACCCACGCATTTTCATTTTTTATCGACAATAGCTTTTGCTGATAACGATGAACAATAAACAAATTTGCAAAAAGGTTTATTATAACAAGGGCCAGCATATAGAACTCTGCATATGATCTTATGGTATTAACCAGCATTAAAAGGCTGAGTCCCATAGATAGTGTCAAGACCCAATAACATGCCTTTTTGAATCCCCTTATTACTTTCTTCACTTCCGAAAAATTTGCGTGCTCCTTCGACAGTGTTACATCTAAAATCTGATTATTATGATAGTTCTTATAGATTAACATGGATACTGTCATTGCCGCGAAAACCACCCATAGTATAATAAGCAACGATTGAATCACAGAAATTCCTCCTTATTCGTAAACCAAATCAATAAGATCTGAAATATATTTTTTGACATCCTGTTTAGACGCCCCTTTCATACGGACCTCTGAAATTAAGAGCTCTACTCGATGGTTAAAATCCGGATCAAAAGCATTCCCTTTCATTCCGAGACTGCTGATTGTGGCGCCGTGTCTTCGGTCGATAATAATAATCCCTTCTTCTTTCAGAAGGGTATATGCCTTATTTACCGTCATCGGATTTACCCCAATATCATTGGCCAATTGACGAACGGTAGGAAGCGATTCACCCGCTCTAATATTCCCTTTAGCAACACCGAACACAATTTGATTTCGGATTTGCTGATAAATAGGGATGTCACTGGTCATATCTATTTTTAATATCATCTGTCTCCCCCTTTCACCACTTTGTATTATTTATTATAATACAACAAATACTTAATGTCAAATTATTTTTTATAACAAAACAACCCGACACAGTCCCCACTGTTAAGGGGCTTGTCGGGTTGTATAAAATTATTTAGAATGGAGAAAAAATCTAATCAAAACTAAAAAGAGAATTTCAAGTGCATTATTAGTGTCTGAAATTAATTGCGTATTCTTTTCCGCTGTAGGTCGTAATGGGTTGGTTTATGCACCTAATGCCAAGTATGGTTCTTATAATTGTACAAAGTTCGTTATAATTCTTTTAAGCTCGATAGTGCTATCATTCATAATAGATTCTCCTTCAAGTCATTTTTATAGATCTTATACGAGGCAATCGTACAGATTAAAGCGTCAACAATTATGAGAGAAATTGTAACAATGACATTTATAATTCCTGTAAAAAACAGACCTGTAATAATAACTGCGATACCACAGATTACAAAGCTGATTCCTCCGAAGCGTTGACTTTTCTGCCATACTCTATCATTTTTCATGCTCCATGTGGTGCGCAGTCCGATAACTGTGTTTAATCTTACCTTAGGCATAATATTCCCCATCACGCAGAGCATAGTCCCGATACCGATAGATATGAGTTTAAAGCCATCTTTCATATCAAAGCTGACATCAGAATGGCCTATATATGTGAATGCCTTGCAGAGAAAATAATAAGTCATTATATTAAACAATATGAGGGTTGCGATGCCCGAAACAAGCAGAACCTTTTCGTTTCCATGTTCCTTTTTTCTTGACTGGTACTTTGCCATTATGACCCAAAGTAATCCCATACCAATTGTTATCAGAGGAAAGATTATTTGCTCGTATTTGCTGCCAATACGGTTGACCTCGCCATCGGCACTGTAATGCATCGGAACGGAGTCCGGCATAAAAATTAAGCACACGGATGTTACAACAATCGGAAAAAATATAAGGATATAGAGCAAAAGATATTTATTTTTCATCGTCCTTTCCTCCTCTAAATTGTTCAATCCACAGAAGAACTTCCTCAAAAACAGAGGCGTTAAGCTCATAGTAGATGAAATTTTTATATTTTGACTTTCGGATAAGATCAGCTTTCTTCAGCTTGTTTAAATGATACGTATCGCTGCGCCCGTAATGTTGAAGCGCTTCCCGATTTCGCCCGCTGAAAGCCTTCCGCTACGCAGAAGAATAAGTATGTTGCGCCTCACCGGATCAGATAAAGCAGAGAAGGTTTCGGCAAAGATCATTGCGATGAACCCCCGTTCTTTGAGAAAAACCTATTTAATCGTTTGTTTAATTAGATTATAAAATCTCAAGATAAGTTTGTCAATAATTATAGTTTACTACCTTTCTTTCATATAAATATGCCAACCGTTCAAGACACTATTCTTATAATCTCAAAATTTGCAGAAAGCTAAGATATTCTCGGTTAAAGCATAATACTTCCAAAAGTTAGCTTTAAATATAATACAGCTTAATTGAAATCGCTGTTTAATTGGGACTAGGGCTTGAGATATGAAGAAACCCTATGAATGATAAGATTCATAGGGTCTTTATATTATTAAATACGCTTAGCAAGAAAAAATTATGACATCACAAGTCCGACATATTTAAGTTTACCGCTTATTCCGTGACAAGTGCATAAGCGGAAATTTTTCGAATTCTCCATGTGATTAGCATGGACAACAGATAGGAAAACACAATGGTTGCCGCACCGAAAGCAGTAATCCAATATGGGTCTACGATAAATCCGGATTTCATAACACCCATGCCCTTCATGGTGGCCGACATCAGCGGATTTGTATAAAATGCACCTAAAAGGCTGCCAATGACCGCACCAATAATAATCGGAGCCGTAAAGCTGATTGAAAGCTGGTTCATCAGTTGGAAAGTGGTAAATCCAATCGCTTTCTGAATCCCCAATTCCCGTTTTTTTCGAATCACGGAGGAACTGATCACAAAATATAAGACCAATGCAACTACAAACAATGTAATGACCAGCATTGCGAGTCCCATTGCGGCAACTATGTTCTGATAGGAGGCCATACCATCTGCCATTTCTTTGTCAAAATTTGTTGTCCCAAGTAATAACTTTTTATCGAACGTACTCTTAAGTTTTTTAATAAATCCGGCGGCATCTGTTCCTTTGTCCAGATAAATGTATAAAGACTGTTGTTTATAGTCGGGATTGAGCCGTTTAAAATCTTCCGCGAGAATAGAGGTGTTTAACCCCCCCATAGAAGAACCGTTTGATAATCCCACTACTTTAAATAGCTCTTGTTTGTCACCAAAGCGTACGGTAACGGTATCGTTAATCGTTTTACCCAGCCTTTCGGACAAAACACCGGCAAGGGTAATCTCATTTTTGGCTTTTGGGTAGCGGCCCTCATACACCAGCACAGTTTCTCGTTTTGAATAATCATCCATTACAAATGCGGCAACTTCACTGCCCTCAACTTTTATTTTAACTTCATCCAGATATTGCACTTTCCTAACAGTATCCATGCTTTCGATGGTTTTAACTGCCGACGTTTGGTCCTTTTGAGGGTTTAGCACGGCGATTGCGTTACAGATTTCAAAGCCCGGAACCTCCGCAAAAGCCTTTGTATCAATGGTTGTATTATAATACATGATCACGCCGAATGCCCCTGAGAAAGTAACCGAAATAAGAATGATTGCGATCATGATATTTTGCTTCATGCTTTGTAAAACAGATTTAAATGCCAACAATACAGACAGCCGTCCATTTGCTTTTTCCAGTTGCAAATGATTTTTTTTATACTTACGAACTGTGGTTTCTCCGCGCAGAGCATTGATTGGATTGAGCTTGCTTATGCGGTGCGCAGCAATTAACGCAACAAGCGCAACAGTTAACAATAACATGAAAAATGCGATTGAACTGATTGTACCGTCAAATCCCTGCTCCCATTTCAGTCCGGATTGTTGTTCAAATACAGCAGAAACTGCAGGTAACGCAGGATAAGAGAGTGCAATTCCGGCAAGACTTCCAATGCCTGCAATCAGCGAAAACTGCAAAAGGACGGAAAGAATAATTTGCCGGCTGGTATAGCCGATTGATTTTAATGAACCGATTTTCATGATGTCTTCTTCAATACTGTTTGCGATTCTGAAGCGCACAACCAGCAAACAAACAATCACAATGATCATTGCAAATACAACCATCATAGCCGAAACCATGCTGGCCATCATGCAACGGGATAATTCAATCAATTCAAGGTCAATTACCACAATCATAGAAGACGCGTCTCCGGCTATTAACGAAGCGGAATTCAAATGCAGGATTTCTCGGATACCGCTTTCAATGACTGAAACGTTTTTCACATCATCTAAATTCGCAAATACCACATGTGTACGATAGATGGGGTCGTTTAGAATGTTTTCCACCTTTTTGTAAGTATCCTCCGGCAGATAAAACCCCATAAGTCCTGTATCCGTGGAACTAAAAAAGATATCTTCCGTATAACCTTTTACTGTAAAGGTAAGTGTTTTTTCCGCATCTGTTTTTTTATCTGTATATTTGAGTTGAATTTTGTCGTTGAGTTCATAACCGCTGACTGCCTTGAAAATATCCGGAACATAAACAGACATGTCTTCCGCAGGTAAATGTTCACCAACGAATTTCCATTTGCTAATCTCTCTCTTTTCATCCATGTTATTGAATAAAACTGTGTAAGATTGTTCCTTTCCTTTGGAGGCAATTTTTGAACCAAGCCACATTACGTCTTGCTTCTGAGTTTTTTGAATATGTTCGTTTTCGTCAATATAGGATTTTACATCATCTGTGTAAAGTGCATCCGGTATCGTATAATAAACATCCGCCGGCAAAAGTTCATTCTTTAGCGTATTAAAATAGTTTCCGTAATTGATGACAACCAAAAGTCCTGCATTCAGCAGAAATGACGCGATGATAAACATGGCCACCAATGTCGCGGTAGCTGACTTTGTTTTTCGTATGTTCGCAAAGGCGTGCATCCACAATTTATTCACGTTACCACCCCATTTCGGAAAGGAAAGACTGAAGCTTTTCGTGACGCTGTTTGTCGCCGCTTACATATTTACCTAAATTGCATTCACCGCCAATTACACCGTCTTTTATATACAGAATTCTATTTCCCCTCCTGGCGGAATGCAAGTCGTGCGTTACCATAATAATGCTTTGATCACTGTTATTTACATCGGTCAAAACATCCAATACCGCTTTCCCCGCTGCCGAATTTAAGGAACCGGTAGGTTCATCGGCAAAAACAACCTTGGGTTTGTTAATCAGTGCCCGAACGATTGCGGCGCGCTGATTTTCTCCGCCCGAAAGCTGATTGGGAAACTTTCTCCAAATGGTTTCTGTTAATCCAACCTTTGTGAGCAAATCTTTCGCATAGGCAATAATCGGCTTCTTATCGTTGCTGGTCAGCAGGCCGCTTGCTAAAATATTATCTAAAATGCTCATATTATCCAGTAAAAACATCTGTTGAAACACAAAACCGCAATTCTGTCTGCGAAACACCGCCAGCTTGTCGTTGTTCAGACTCGCGATCTCAGCGTCAAAGAACCGGATTGTTCCGCTTGTTGGTCTGTCCATTCCGGACAAAGCATAAAGCAGGGTAGATTTTCCTGCGCCGGATGAACCCATAATGACGGTAAAGTCTCTTTCATAAATTTCGATATCCATATCTTTTAAAACTTGCTGTTCCTGCGTCCCGCTTCTAAAGCTTTTGCACAATTTATCTGTTTTTAGAATTACATTGCCCATGTTTGTTCACTCCTATTACGGTAAGTTCCGGTTTTTGATTGATTTTGAGATTTTAGTTCCATAGATAAGAACTCCTTTTCTTAAAATATTCAAATTGTATATTAAATCATTAGTGGCAGGTCGTTGCACTAATGTAGGATTTTATTTTGCATAATTTATCTTTCTATCCTGATTCCACCGGAGCTTGCGCTTGCAAAAATATTAACAGTAGGGCTATCACCGATTTTCGCAGTGGCCTTGTTGCCTTTTTCGTTCTTTTCAGCTGCAAAATTCGTGTGAATACCTCCTGAACTTGTTTGCGCGTCCAAAGTAAATTGAAGTGATGGCTCAAGTGCAATATTAATTCCACCTGAAGAAGAACTGAGCTTTATATTACCTTTTGGGTTTTTAAGCGAAAGTTGAATGCCACCCGACGATGTTTCTGCTTCGCCCCCGCCTGAAATACTTCCAGTTTTAATTTTACCTGACGAACTTTGCAAGTAATAAGTTTCGACACTCACATTTCCTAAACCAATTCCGCCGGAATTGGTTTTTGCATTCAAATCTTTAGCTGTTACAGCACCGTCAAGATTAATTCCGCCTGATGAGCTTCTAAGAAAAACTCTTTCATCCGCCTTTATATCCATAGTAGAGCGAATACTACCCGATGACGTTTCAGCATCCAATTCTTTTGCAGTCACTGTGCCATTAAATTTAATTCCGCCTGATGAGCTCCTAACAATAATATTTTGATTCATCATAAGATTACCCTCTATGTGAACCCCTCCTGATGAGGTTTTGACCTTAAGGGTGTCGGCAGCTAAATTTTTATTAATATAAATACCTCCTGATGAACTTTGCAGCAGAGCATTTTTCAAAGTAAGCTCATCTTCGGTTTTTATGCTGCCGGATGAAGTCTTGGCATCCAAGTTACCGGTAAAATCTTCAGGGATTTCAACAACAAGTCTTTCATTAATATTGAAATTAAAGAAAGTAAAAGACCAAGTGTTGTTAAAGTATATACGAACACTACCTTCAGAGTTTGAAACCAAAAACAGCTTTTCGCTTTTTGTCATTGCGTTGCCATATTGGCTGACTCTAACACTGTCACCGCTGGTTTTGCGAATTTCCACAGTTTGGTTTGAACCTTCTACAACAATATTTTGGATGCTTCCGAGTAAAACATCCTCATTTTTGATTAGTGTACCTGTTTTTGTCATATTATTAAATCCTCCGTTAACCCCAAATAAAATTACTGCGGCAACAATTATCCCTATAAGCGCCCACAAAACAATTGCTATTAATAAAAATCCTTTTTTCACACTGAATCTTCCTTTCGTAACGAATAAATTAAGCTGCTTTTTTCCACAAAATAAGCAGACGAATAATTTGTTCGACAGCAACAGTCATTAAAAATATCATCCACGACCATGCCCAAGTTCCTGTGGTAAAACTAATAATGAAATATAGCACTGTTGTCGCAGTCCATAAGATGCCGTGCCATAGATTTTTTCGCTTTTCGGGCTTTGCAAATACAAATATAATAAACTGCTGGACGCAAGCACCAACAAGAAAAATTATCCATGATATATACCACCAATGGGTAACAAAACTAATCGTCAAATAAAACACAACGATAAGGGACCACATAGACGAAGTAATGGCACCCTTCAGCTTGCTGCGGTCATTGTCAATGGCAACCTTTTCTTTATATTCTTCAACAAAGCTGTTATCCGCTTTGCTGTATTTAATTATGCTTATGCTGTTGCCGAAAACTATAAATCCCGTTGCAGCTGCACAGATAACAAACATAGACACTATTCCAATATTTGAGTTTCCAATTTGTTCGAGCAAAATAACAGGGACGATGCTTAAAACATAAAGTGCAATACCAATGGAGATAAAAACTCCTCTTTTTTGTTGGTTCTTTGCAATTTCAAGAGGCTGATATTGCGGAGATTGGCCTAAATCTTTTAATAGATTGTCAACATCACCTATTCCTGAAATCACGAGAGCAAATGCCTCATCCTCACTTTTACCAGATATGATTAGATCATTGTACTTGTCATTAAGGTTTGCTAATAGTTCTTCTTTGATATCTAAAACATGGCTCCCGTTTGGTGTGTTCGCAAAAAGTGAATTTACATGAGTTTCAATTCTTTTATTCATTTCATTATGCCCCCCGTATCAATTAATTTGTCGATTAAAGTTTTTGCAGCTATCCATTCTTTGCAGCTATTTTCAAAAAATTCTTTACCTTTGTCCGTACTATGATAGTATCTTCGCCTTGCACCTGTGGTTTCATCACCCCAGTAAGAAACGATATATCCGTTTTCTTCAAGCCTGCGAAAAGCTCCATAAAGCGTGGCTTCTTTAAGCTCATATTGACCGTCGCTTGCTTCTTGAATTGCCTTGTTGATTTCGTAGCCATAGCTGTCATGGCTACAAAGATTCGCCATTATAATTGTTTCGGTATGACCCCGAATCAAGTCAGATGTGATGGACACTTTTCACCCTCCTTTTATTTTGATAAAATTAAAATATTGTATATATTTTAATTGGATTATATATATAATAACAGTATATACATCGCCTGTCAATGTATATACTAAATAAATTTAATATTTTTTTCTCAAAGAAAATGGCAACTATAAAAGCAGAGAATTTACTTAATTCAAAGAGTGATCTTTTATGTGTCCAACAAATCGTATTAACAAGCAAGAGACGGAATACTCAATAAACTCAAATGAGAACCGAAGAATTCAAGCGAGAAGCAAGACAATAAAGCGTCTCCAGCAAACCAAAAGTTAACTGAATTACAACTAAATGTAGCTATAAAACAACCATCTGTTTCATAACTTCTATTGAAACACAGTATTAATATGGTTATAATAACAATGTCGACAAAATCAAATAAAGAGAGGGTATCCGCCATGTTAACATCAATAATGATAGGAAAAAAAATTTCGGAAGCTCGCAAAGAAAAAAATTTATCCCAGACTCAGCTTGCTGGACAGATATCCGTTAGTTCACAAGCAGTTGGAAAGTGGGAGCGTGGAGAATCAATGCCGGATCTTATTACTTTTAACCGGCTCGCCGAAATTCTGGGTGTTGACCTTAACTATTTTTCAGAAAACTTTCAATCGGTAATCACCGAAAAATCATCTATTAGTTCTTCGGTTGAGCAATCAGCGGAATCTCCATACGAAAAGCCGAAAAAAAAGCTTGGCTGGAATATGTCAAGCGGAAACTGGGTAGATGCAGACTTTTCAGGATTGAAAAATCTGCATGAAAAGTTCAGTTCATCCAACATGCAACGATGCCTTTTTATCGGTTCGGAGATGTCAGGACTTCTGCTGAAAAGCAACAATATAGACGGCTGCGACTTTTCCAATTCCGATATCGCTAACAGCCGCATTCAGGGCTCCAGTATAGTAAACAGCTTTTTCAAGAGTTGTTCCTTAAAAGAAGCTGAGTTCTCAGGAAGCTATATCAAAGGCTGTGATTTTTCTGCCGCTGATTTTACGGGA
This sequence comes from Oscillospiraceae bacterium, assembly GCA_029240015.1. GTDB lineage: Bacteria > Bacillota > Clostridia > Oscillospirales > Ruminococcaceae > JARBTU01. The sequence goes on from JARBTU010000015.1 coordinate 13,725, forward strand.
ACAGCTTTCAAATCCAGTGCGTTGCAGAAAAATATAATGGCATGCACAACATGGAATCGTACCACTTTTCATGCCACGCAGTTTACCGATGTCGTTTTCGATGGTACATTGAACGCATGCTCTTTTGAAAACTGTGATTTTTCCAAAGTGACATTCCAGAATGCAGCGCTTATTGATACTTTCTTTAAAAATACGAGTCTAAAGCGAACTCAGTTTATTGACTGCAAAGCAGATAAGATAACCTACGCATTCTTGAAAAACGGGAAAGCAGATCTGAGTGGTATCTCACTATTTACACCGTAAAGGAGAAAATGAATCTGTCACAGAATAAAATCGCTCTCTCGTACAAGGGTTGAAAAAAACCTATAATAACATGTCTGTGTTGGTGGATTTTACAGTAAAGACAGGTAGTATTTTCGCCCTGCTCGGCTCCAATCGTGCGGGCAAGACTACATTATCAAAATTCTTACCTCATTTTGAGGATATCTGTATTATGGCTCTGTATGGAAAAGGATCGGGTCATTTATTATTCACTATTGCAATTAATTTTTGGTTATATAACAATAACAACTAAAGGTAGATTAAAAATCAACTTATAGATGATAAAATTCAACGATTACTCTA
>JARBTU010000224.1 GCA_029240015.1 Oscillospiraceae bacterium
GTCAACAACGTCATTTTTAATGCTTCATCATAATAAGCATCGGACCATGCTACGTTTTCTTTTACATTCGCACCGTTTTTATACCATTCCTGATTTGGATAGTCGTATTCATCGGTAGCATAGTCTTCTGTGTATGTAATTTTATCTCCATCTCTATATGCATACGGTCCGAAATATTTTGTTTTGGAATCATATTTGTAAGGCTCAAACCATATCCCGCTGCCAAGTGTATCAGTATTGCTTGAGACAAAGCTCTTAAGTATTTGAGCATATTGTTCCCTGCTCATCTGTTTCCCTGCCGTTTCAGTTGCTTTGGCCACACTTACAGCAATGCTACTGTGTTTGTTCAGCCTATCTTGTATTGAGGATATCGTATTATCAAGTTTGTAGTTCAACTTGTTCGCAATTTCTTGATCCACCAGATTTTTCGTTGATAAAAAGCTGATTAAAAAAAGAACAAGCAGCAAAACAATTGTTAAAGGCAACAACGCTAAAAGTATTTTTTTCTTAATAGAATTCAATTTTAACTTTTTAAATTTCATTTTTAGTCCTTCTTTTCTATTATTTATTTTTTTGATACCATGCGTTTGCACAAATTGATGTCATTTAAAACCAAAACATTAAATATGAATCACACTACTTTCACAATTCATACTTTAGATAAATTATCTTCTTCTATATATCGACATTTTTTTCAATATATTAATAACAATTATATAAAAACATATAAAATATTCTGGTAATCATGCATTATTCTTCTGGGTGTAGGATTAGATACTAAAATTTGTTGAATATCTCTCAGCATTTCATCGTATCTGGCTGATTAATGTGAATTTTTTATGTAGATTTTCAAAGAATATTCTGATATAATAACTTAAATCTGAATTTTTAAGGAGTGTTAATGTGCGGCGTGCTATCAGTCTGCGAACATATTTTTCAATATCATTGGGTGCTCTGATGATTATCATGTCCGGGATACTTAGCGTTGTAATAGGTAACAAATGCATTGAAGAAATAAAACATCAAGTAGGAAGTTCTTTATCTGAAACAGCTTATCAAATGGCTGATAAGCTGGATTCTTTTATGTGGGCACGATCGGGCGAAATCTATACCTTATCTCAACTTGATGCTCTACATAATTTTAATGATATAAAAGGCATTCAGAAACTACTTGAACAGCTAAAAGTAAACTTCCCGTCTTTTACGTGGATTGGGCTTACTGATACCAAGGGGACGGTGGTTGCATCAACACAAGGGATATTATCGGGTGTTGATATTTCACAACGTCCGGTTTTTAAAGAGGGGATTAAAGGAAAATTTGTTGGCGATGTGCATGAAGCAGTACTGCTGGCCAAACTTTTGCCTAATCCCACAGGGGAAGCGATGAAATTTGTGGATGTAAGCATCCCTGTTATCGACTCCAAAGGAAACAAAAAGGGCGTCCTTGCGGCCCATCTAAGTTGGCAATCTGCTCATGAAATTGAAGAATCAATCCTTAAGCCTCTGCAATACAGAAAAAACATTGATATGTATGTCGTGAGTTCCAAAGACAACGTTGTGCTGTTGGGGCAAAAAGACATGATAGGAAAACCTTTGAATCTAGAAGGTTTGAATGCTGCAAAACAAGATATAAACCAATGGTCTGTTGAAACATGGAACGACGGAAAAAATTACGTTACAGGTTTTGCACTGGGTGATGGTTACATGAACTATGAAGGATTAGGATGGAAAATTGTTGTACGTCAGTCACTGCATTCAGCATATGGCAGTGCCAGAGAATTGCAGGCTTTTATCATTTTAGCAGGTGTATTTTTTGCTTTGATTTTTAGTGCTTTCATTTGGTTCATGGCCGGAAAGATATCTACTCCAATTCACAACATTTCCAAAACCGCGGAAATGTTTCGGCTAGGTGAACAAACACAAGTTCCACAGCAAAAAGGTATAAAAGAAATTGAGCTTCTCTCAGTATCTCTTCGTGAGCTTCTAAACAGCCTGGCACGAAGCGAAACCGCTTTAGGTGAAATGGAAACAGTCGCTCACCATGACCATTTGACGGGTATCCCAAACCGAAAGGGGTTAGAGAAATATTTAAACATCGCTACAGCAACAGCACGTACGAATGGGACAGTATTGACTTTTTTGTGCCTTGACCTGGATGGATTTAAGTCTGTTAATGACACCTATGGACATTATACAGGAGATGTTCTTTTGCAATCGGTATCACAAAGGTTAACCAAAATGATAAGAGAGGATGAAATTGCCGCCCGATTGGGTGGTGACGAGTTCGTAGTAATCATTCAGTCTACTGCCGAAAAGGCGGTGGAAGACGGGAATACCGTTGCGGAGCGTATCATCACTGTTCTCAATGAGCCGTTCCTTTTGAATGGGTATACCATCCACGTCGGATGCAGCGTTGGATACGCCGTATGGAATGATGGTGAACAACCCCATGACATCTTACAGTACGCTGATGAAGCGCTGTATGTATCCAAAAAAACCGGAAAAAATAAAGCCACCTTTTATGATTCTCGAAATTCATATTAACTATATTTCCTCTCAATAAAAGTTTCTGGGATAGACTGAGATTAGATTCTCTTCCTATCCTATTTCTGATGAAAGCGGTCATCTTCTAAATATATTTCTACCTCAACGACAAATTTCTCCATATTCTTCATAAATATTATATAATTATTATCCATATATTTCAAGTAAAAATTTATATAATACGTTAGTACAAGACTTCTCTACCCTTCTTAACTCTGAACTATGGGATCCTCCCGTGGTTATAGACTTTTTCAGACCATCATGCTATAATAAGAATATAGATATCCATTACACTTTTAAGAAGAATCCTTTCCGCCTTGCCGAGTAATTGGACAAGCACTGAAGAAAGCAGGCAATAATTTGAAAAGGAGCTGTTGATATCATGACAACAAAAGTGATTGATTTACTAAACGAACAAATAAACAAAGAATTCTATTCTGCTTATTTATATCTGAATTTTGCCAATCATTATGAAGAAGAAGGTCTCCAGGGATTTGCAAATTGGTTCAGAGTTCAAGCACAAGAAGAACGAGATCATGCGATGCTGTTTATGCAATATATTCAAAACAACAGCAAAAAAGTTGTACTTGAAGCTATCGCAAAACCTGACACAAATTTTCAGAATAACATGGAGCCTCTTCAAGCAGGATTGGAGCACGAAAAATATGTTACCGATTCTATTCACACCATTTATGACGCTGCATACACTGACAAAGACTTTAGGACCATGCAGTTTTTGGATTGGTTTGTAAAAGAACAAGGCGAAGAAGAAAAAAATTCCGAAGATTTAATTAGAAAGATGGAACTTTTCG
>JARBTU010000016.1 GCA_029240015.1 Oscillospiraceae bacterium
TTTCTCACCACAATATCGTCTGACTTTTCATCCACAGGGGGCCCCACCATAATAGTCACAGGTGTATTTGGCTTTATTTTCAACACGCAAACAGTGCTGTCATCGCCGCATTTCTGCATATACAATGCGTTAACCGCAAGCAGAATTTTTCTCGATACCTCGGTGGGAGACATCTTTTGTTTTATATTTTCTTCAATGTATTTTACGATGTTATCATACTGCCATCCCAAGTCTAAAAGGCTTCCGACCCCTGCATGCACAACACCGTCGGAAAAGGATATCAGCATATCCCCTTGCTCAACTGTTAGATTGGAAATAAAAATCCTTTTTCCCGAAAGCATTTCTTCACGCCTTTTAATAGGGGCAATTATGTCATTTTTCATATAAACAAGACTTGGATTATCAAACTCCGATATGTATGCTTCTCCGTTGTTTTCAACATGTAAGATTGTAAATGTTGAATATGCAATTCCCCTTTGGGAACATACAGGAAGCGTACTCGCAATTGTTTCGATGGCTTCATCCAATGTAGCACCCGAACTTAACATCGTTGCAATAATCTTACTTGTTAATGTTGCAAGAATATTGGCTTTCACACCGCTTCCCAGCCCATCCGCCAAAACAGCAAGGGAAAAATCTTCGTTTCGCACGAACTCTACCTTGTCACCGCAAAGCTCTTCCCCATATTTGTACAGGCTTTCATACGCGAAATCTACAAATAAATCCATCGTCTATTCACCTGTCTTTTCTGCCATAGACTTCTTCAGATGTGTGAGTGCGACCTTTGTTTCCGCAGTGGTTTCTCCCAAAAGGCTGGCGATTTCCTGTGCGACTCTCATCTGCTTATCGATAACCTTCTGGGCTGTTTCAATGGTGTGGTTTCTTAGCTGTTTGAGTTCCTGCGCATCATTCATTTCTTTGGTAACATCTTTAATAAACGCAACATACATATCATGCTTATTGATATAGATAACCGTTTGTTCCACAATTTTGTCATACTCATCATAAATTACGGTGTTTTCTATCGGTCTTTGGTCCGTTTTTGCCTTTTCAAAGTCTTCACTGTTGATGTACATATTAATCGGCATACCCAAACATTCCGCTTTTTTAAGTCCAAACATTTTCTCTGCAGTTTTGTTGATATCCTGTATCAACAATTCATGGTCTACTGCTACAATCGCATTCGGAGAATGCGACAGGATGGTGTTGCTGATGTTCTCCGCCCGTTCTCTGAAAAACGGCAGACACATATTGATATCTGCTTTCCCCTGATACACCGCAATTGCTTTTTCACGGCAACTTGCGTATCCGCAGCTTCCACAATTGAGTTCCTGTTCTTTAGCGTATTTCCCCGTTTTGGCAAGAATGGCCGCAATCTCCACTTCGTTTGGTAATTTTTTAACAATCGTATGCGAAGAAAAAGCTCTCGGATGTTCTTCATCCCGTTCACACGTTTTAGCTGCAACTTTGTCATGAGGCTGTTTTTTATCGCTGATAAAGCTTTGTGCCACAATCAGTCTTTTATCCCGAAGACGCATGACCGGTCCGCCGATACAGCTTCCCGCACAAACATTAGCCTCGATCATCAATCCTTTGATATCATCCTCTACAATTGCTTCGAAAAGTTCCTTACAGCGGTCAAGTCCATCAACTGTCACGATGCTATACTTGGATATCTTCTGCTCATCCATTGTTTTGATGATTCCGCAAGGTGTTGGATAAAGCCTCGATTTCGGACATGAAACACCCTTCGCCTCGTCGTCTTCATCCTCAAGACAGACTTCTTGTTTATTAAACCATGTTTCGATTTCATCAAACGTCAGAACATGATCCACAAATCCTCCCGCAAGAACGTCTTTGGCCTCACTCTTTTTGGAAAAACAAGGTCCGATAAAAACAACCTTGATGTCATTTCCATAGCATTCTTTCATCATCCGTGCGTGTGCCATCATAGGCGAAGATACAGGGGCAAGCGACGGAATCAAACTTGGGAAAAAGTTTTCTACCAGCATGACAACCGAACTGCATGCTGTAATGATAATGTTGTCCATCTTGTTCTCTTGAGCTAAAAGCTCATATTGATTGGAAGTCTGGCGCGCACCGATTGCGGTTTCTTCTGCTTCATAAAACCCTAAGCTCTTTAACGCCTGCGAAAACGCTTTAAAATTCATAGTGTTAAAGTACCCGCTCCACGACGGTGCAACAGTGGCATATACTCTTTGCCCTTTTTGAATATACCCCTTCACTTCGGTTAATTCGCTTTTTATGTACTTTGCATTCTGTGGGCAGTTTGCAATACAAGCCCCACACAGTATACATTCTTTTTCGATGACTGCCGCTCTTCCATCTTTGAATTCAATGGCTTTGACAGGACATCCCCTAATACATTTATAGCAATTCTGGCAGTTTCCTTCCTGCAGCTGGATAATACTCATATGGTTTTCCCTCCCGAAAACGTTATAGCCTCGGCACAATTACTTCATTAAAAATCTGTTCCGCATTGTTAATTGAAAGATGGGTAAGCTGCTCACCATCAAAAGTGACCGCGATTCCATCAGTACACTTTCCTTGACAAAAAGACGCTTTGAGCAGTATCTTTTCTTCCAAATTCAAATTTTTAATCAAGTCCTGAAAAGTTTTTATTACCTGATAAGACCCTTTTAAGTGGCACGAACTTCCCACACATACACATAACTCTTTCACTGTCATCACACTTTCATATCATAATGAAACCCTATAGTTTTATTTTACACCAAACACCCCTTTTGTTCAACTTGTATTTATTGCAAGTTGTCGTAATCCCACACCTTGGCAAAAAAGTACTTTTAAATCTTTTGGGTTTATGATAAAATAATTTTATATGTTAAGAAAAATTAAAATAACTGTTATGATACAAGACACAAGGAGCTTATTTTATGGAACTTAAATTTGCAGACCGAATCGGAAGTCTTCAGGCTTCCGCCATCAGGGAAATTTTAAAATCAACCGCCGATCCCAATGTAATTTCTTTTGCCGCCGGGAATCCTGCACCCGAAGCTTTTCCTGTAAAAGAAATAACCGAAATCTCCAACCGTATCCTCACTCAAAATCCGATTTCCGCGTTGCAGTACAGTATTTCAGAAGGGTATACCCCGCTCCGAGATACCCTTAAAAGCTATCTTAAACAAACCCAACACATCGGGAGCGAGACGGATGATTTAATTATCGTTTCGGGCGCACAGCAAGGAATCGAGCTTTCCTGCAAGGTACTGTGTAATGAAGGGGACACCATTATCTGTGAAAACCCAAGTTTTGTGGGTTCTTTAAATGCATTTAAATCTTACAACGCAAATTTGGTAGGCATTGATATGGATGCCGAAGGAATTGAGCCTGAAAAGTTGGAAGCGGCGCTAAAATCCAATCCGAACACCAAATTTATTTATTTGATTCCAAACTTCCAAAACCCATCGGGAAAAACCATGAGCTTTGAGAGAAGAAAAGCGGTTTATGCCCTTGCGAAAAAATACAGCGTTTTGATTATAGAAGATAATCCGTATGGAGATTTAAGATTCAGCGGTGAAGACATCCCCACCATCAAATCACTAGACATCGAAGGCCTTGTGATCTATTGCGGAAGTTTCAGTAAAATTCTTTCACCCGGAATGCGAGTGGGTCACGTAACTGCGCACAAAGATATCATCCAAAAAATTGTTGTGGTGAAACAAGTAAGCGATGTTCACACCAACATTTGGTCTCAAATCATCTGTAACGAATTCATGACCAAATATGATCTTAGCCAACATATTGCATCCCTAAAGCAGATTTATAAGCATAAATGCAATCTCATGCTTGATGGTATACGTGAACATTTCAGCCCGAAAATAGAGCACACTACGCCGGAGGGAGGATTGTTCCTTTGGTGCACACTTCCTGAGGGCAGCGGCATGATGGAATTTTGCAGAAAAGCCGTATCTATTCAGGTTGCAGTCGTTCCGGGGACGGCATTCCTTCCGTCAGAGGAATACCGGACGACTTCGTTCAGACTTAACTTCTCTACCCCAACCGACGAACAAATTATAAAGGGCATTGAACTGCTAGGGAAGCTTACAAAAGAAATGTTTTAATAAATAAACAAATCAACCAGTCTTAAGGAGATTTTTTATGAGCGAGCAAACAAAAAAAATCATATTCAGCGGGATTCAGCCCACAGGCGTCTTTACGCTTGGAAATTATATCGGAGCAGTTCGGAATTGGGTGACTCTTCAAGAAGAATATAACTGTGCCTATTCTATTGTAGATATGCATGCGTTAACCGTTCGACAGGACCCTCAAAAATTCAGACAACAATCACTGGAATCTTTCGCTCTTCTTTTGGCATGCGGCATCAATCCTGACAAGAGCCTGACTTTTATCCAAAGCCATGTCCGCACCCATGCTGAGCTTAGCTGGATTCTTTCTTGTTACACCCAGTTTGGAGAACTGTCCAGAATGACTCAGTTTAAAGATAAAAGTGCAAAGCACGCAGACAACGTCAATGTGGGGCTTTTTACCTATCCTGCTTTAATGGCGGCGGATATCCTTCTTTATAAGACCGACCTCGTTCCGGTTGGCGCGGACCAGAAACAACATCTTGAGCTGAGCCGTGATATTGCCACCCGATTCAACAACCTGTACGGCAACGTATTTACCATTCCCGAACCTTATATTCCGAAAATCGGCGCAAAAGTGATGTCACTTGCCGACCCGACCAAAAAAATGTCCAAATCGGATGATAACGTTAATGCCTTTATCTCGATTCTTGATAAGCCGGAAGTGATCGTAAAGAAATTCAAACGCGCTGTAACTGACTCAGACATGGAAGTCGTATATAGAGAGGGCAAAGACGGTATCAATAACCTGATGACTATCTACTCCACCGTTACGGGCAAAAGTTTTGATGAAATTGAAAATGAGTTTTCAGGCAAAGGATACGGAGTCTTTAAAACCGCTGTCGGCGAGGCGGTTGCCGATCATTTAGGCCCTGTTCGGGAGAATTTTGAGCGCCTCATGAACGACAAGGCGTATTTGCAAGAGTGTTACACCAAAGGCGCACAGAAAGCATTGCAATTTTCAACAAGAACACTTGATAAAGTCAAACATAAAGTCGGCCTTGTGAAAAATGAAGTAAAGTAAGCAACGATAGCGATAATTTAAAAAGGCGTATATGTGAGAACTCACATATACGCCTTTAGCTATTCTTTAATTATTCGTGTTCTTTTTGCTCAATAAGCATCTCAGCATCGTGCTTTATAAACTCTACACGGTCATCCTCATTAAAACCCTCTGTACTGTCTGATTTAAATAACACCATCAGCGTTTGGAACATCAGCTTTAAATCGAGCCAAATCGAATATTGTTCGATATAAACCAAGTCAAGTGTCAGTTTATCTTTAGGAGTCGTGTTGTATTTCCCCAATATCTGCGCTAACCCCGTCAATCCGGCTTTAACTTTCAAACGATATTTGAACTGGGGAAGGTCTTTTACATACTCTTCCGCAATGCTCTCCCTTTCGGGCCTGGGTCCAACGATACTCATATCACCAAAAAATATATTGATCAACTGCGGCAATTCATCCACTCGGGTTGCCCTTAATATCTTTCCTACAGGAGTGACCCTGTTATCATTCTTAGAACTTAATACCGCTACGTTATTTTTTTCGGCATCAACCACCATGGTCCTGAATTTGATCACGTTAAATACTTTCCCGCCCTTTGTCATTCTCTCCTGCTTAAAGAAAACCGGTCCGTGATCATATAATTTGATTACGATTGCTTCAATAATCATAATCGGGCTTGCAATAATAAGTCCTATACCGGAAATGACAATATCCATCGTTCTTTTTAAAAACCGTTGTTCCAGCGAAAGCTCACTAAGCATGGAAGAAAAAACTGTGGTATCGTCGAGCAAAACATGCTTAGCGTTTTTAAGAACTACATCGGCAACGTCAGGAAGAATATACATATTTTTATTGTGCTTATAACAGTATTCAATAATATCGTTTCGTTTCCCTCTCGGAACATCAAATAAAAATATCGTGTTGTTTTTTCTTATCAGCTGTTTCAAGTCTTCATTCGTATAATGAACGACGTCGCTGACTTTCCATTGTTTTTTATACTTTCCTATTTTGCTTAAATAAGCGGAAAGCAACTCTTCGTTCGAATATATAACGGTGCATTCTTCCGGTTTGTTTATTAAGAAGTAAATATAATTTCCAAAACGTGTAAAGCAGACGATCAATACATATTGGATAATAAGCGCCATCACAGCAATATAAATACTTGCAAAGTCTTTAATCATAATACTTAAAAATAAATATGAAATAACATCCGTCATCATTGCCGCCAAAAACAATGAGGAAATAATCTCTTTACTTTTTTTGACGCCAATAGCAAATCCGCCGTAAATTCTTATAAAACAAATCCCCAGAATCGCAAAAGTTGACATGGAGATGACTGATATTCTACTGATTCTTGTAAGTTCTTCTAATTCACTGTTCCCGGGCTGAATCGAAAAAATATATAACCCAAAAAAAACAGCAAATAAAAGTATAAACAAAGCTGCTTTCAGGGAAAATATCAACGTTTTTTCTATGCTTTTGAAAAATCTTATCATATTTTCCAAGCCTCCATAAAGTTTAGGTAAAACTTATCATATTATAGCATACTCATTCAGTTTTTTCAATAAATAAAAAACGAGCCCTTGCTCACACCCGATTGGCGTAAACTTGTTTGATTAAACATATGGTCCGGCTCCACGATTTATGATAATCGTGGACTTTTAATACTAATGTATGACAAAATGACCGTAAATGATAAAAGTAGGAGTTAGCAATCCCCCCCTGATGCCAAAAAAGCATCAGGGGGGGATTGCTTTATTGCTCGTCTAAAGTCTTACAAAAGCTTGGAATAAATTCTTCTAAAAATACGTCCACCTCTTTTAAATTCATATCCTTCAATGCTTGTTGCTGAGCTAATTTTGCTTTTACAAACTCTGTGTTTCCTGCCCTTTCTTCCTCAATGCACTTAATCAGTGCGGAAATCTTGTCCGCTGCTTTCACAAGTTCCCATAAAAACGCTTCCTGTTGCTGAGGGAAGAGAATCTGTTCGTATTCCTCCGCCATATCCTCGGGGAGCAGCTCAATCAAGCTTTTGGATGCCAGCTTTTCGATATGCTTATAAGCTTGCTTAATCTGGTCATTATGATATTTGACAGGTGTCGGCAAATCCCCTGTGATGATTTCATTCGCGTCATGATAAACAGCAATAAGTGCCAGTCTTTCGGTGTTGATATTTCCGCCGAATCTCTTATTGTGGATTACGCCCAATGCATGTGCTATCATCGCAACCTCAAGGCTGTGCTCGGTCAAGCTTTCATACCTTGTGTTTCTCATAAGTCCCCAGCGATTAATATATTTCATTCTCATCATCATCGCAAAAAAGTTGCTTGCCAAAAATTCCATCCCCTTTAATTCTTTGTGTATATTATATCATCCCATAATCATGATGTCCAAACAAAAAACCGTTGATGTTAAAAATCAACATCAACGGTTTTAATTCGATCAAAATTATATTAGGACTTTTTCGCTTCCAAGTCTGCGATTGCATCTTTTCTCGAAAGATTAATTCTTCCGTGGTCATCAATCTCTACTACTTTAACCGCAAGCTCGTCGCCCACGCTGACAACATCTTCAACTTTTTCTACTCTCTTATTGTCAAGTTTTGAAATATGAACCAACCCTTCTTTACCCGGAGCAATTTCAACAAATGCACCAAAATTCATAATGCGGGTAACTTTGCCTTTGTAAATCGCACCCACTTCAGGATTTTTGGCAATGGTCTCTACAATCTCAAGCGCACGCTGGGTTGCTTCCTGATCAATTCCCAAAATGAAAACGTTGCCGTCTTCGGAAATATCAATCTTAACATCACATTCAGCACAGATTCTCTGGATTACCTTGCCGCCTGTTCCAATAACTTCACGGATTTTATCTACATCGATTTTGGTCGTAACCATTTTCGGTGCATATTTTGAAACAGAATCACGCGGCTCAGCAATAGCCTTTAGCATGATTTCATCAAGAATGTATTCTCTTCCTTTTTTGGTTGTTTCAAAAGCGGATTTGATAATTTCAAGAGTCAATCCATCAATTTTCATGTCAACTTGAATCGCTGTAATTCCTTTGTGTGTTCCGCCTACTTTAAAGTCCATATCTCCAAAGAAGTCTTCAAGCCCTTGAATATCCACCATCGTCATCCAGCGGTCGCCCTCTGTGATAAGTCCACAAGAGATACCGGCCACAGGTGCCTTAATCGGAACACCTGCATCCATAAGCGCAAGTGTGGAACCACAAATCGCGCCTTGGGAGGTAGAGCCGTTAGAAGACAATACTTCAGACACCAAACGCATTGCATATGGGAACTCTTCCACGCTAGGTAGCACAGGAACAAGCGCTTTTTCGGCAAGCGCGCCATGCCCAATTTCACGACGGCCCGGTCCGCGGCTTGGTCTTGTCTCTCCCACCGAATAGGATGGGAAGTTATAGTTGTGCATATATCTTTTTTCTGTATTTTCATCAATACCATCAAGCATCTGGGAATCGCTTACCGGTCCGAGTGTAGCAATGGTCAATACCTGTGTTTGTCCGCGCGTAAAGAGTCCTGTTCCATGTACTCTTGGAAGAAGCCCTACTTCACTTGCAAGCGGTCTTATTTGATCCATTTTACGTCCGTCTACACGTTTGCCTTCATCAAGCAACCAACGGCGAACAATATATTTCTGAAGTTTATACATACACTCATCGATCGCAGCAGCTTGCTCTGTATATACCTGATCAAATTTTTCATGAACTTCTGTAAGAATCGGCTGTAAACGCTCTTCACGAACATTTTTATCATCCGTATCCAAAGCAAATTTCACTTTATCAATCGCAAATTCTTTGATTGCATTGTACATCTCTTCATTTACTTCCTGAGACTCAAATGCGAATTTCTCTTTACCGATTTCCGCTTGGATGGAGCTAATAAATTCGATAATTGGTTTATTTGCTTCATGTCCTTTGGTAATTGCCTCTAACATAAGTTCATCCGGAACTTCTTTTGCGCCAGCTTCAATCATAATAATTTTTTCATAGGTTGAAACGACTGTCAAATCAAGATCGGATTTATCTCTTTGCTCACGGTTTGGATTAATGATGATTTCCCCGTCAACTAACCCAACATTTACACCGCAAATCGGTCCTTTAAAAGGAATATCAGAGATAGAAAGCGCTATGGACGTTCCAATAAGTCCCGCAACTTCAGGTGCATTATCGACATCAGTCGCAAGAACTGTCATTACAACCGAAACGTCATTTCTCATATCTTTTGGGAACAACGGTCTGATTGGTCTGTCAACAAGGCGAGAGGTCAAAATAGCTTTTTCAGTTGGTCTTCCCTCTCTTTTCATAAATGATCCCGGGATTTTTCCTATTGCATAGAGTTTTTCCTCATAATCAACCGATAATGGAAAAAAATCAATGCCCTCACGTGGTTTTTGGGATGCCGTAACATTAGCCATTACGACGGTTTCGCCGTACCTTATCCAACAAGAACCATTTGAGAGTCCGCATGTTTTTCCTGTTTCAACAACAAGTTCTCTCCCTGCAAGCTGGGTTTTAAACACTTTGTAATTTTCGAACATTTTTGTTCCTCCTGTTTAAATATTTTCACATATTACAACAGGCTTTAGCAATAAATACTGTGTCTTCATATTAGCTAAGGCACACTATTTAATGCTAATTTCCTGTTTTAAAATATGTAATTTACAATCACAAAACTTAAGAATAATGATACCAAAAGGCAGATGGTCTCCCCATCTGCCTTAATGATTACTAATAATTACTTACGGATGCCTAACTTCACGATGATAGCACGATAGCGCTCAACATCCTTTTTGGTTAAGTAGTTCAAAAGGTTACGACGATGTCCAACCATTTTTAACAGACCTCTTCTAGAATGATGGTCGTGTTTGTGAACTTTTAAATGTTCTGTCAAATCATTAATTCTTTTTGTAAGAATCGCAATTTGAACCTCTGGAGAACCGGTATCTTTTTCGTGAATACGATTAGATTCGATTACTACATCTTTTTCTTCTTTTAACATCATAATCCTGTCACCTCATTAAAATATTTGCCCTCGTCATAGCAGGGGGTAGGTAACCTGCCTTCAAAAAGGCTGTATCCCACAAGCCATGTCCGTGGCATTACCACGTTTTCACGTGTTAAAATTAATTATATCATATTGGTTATTTTTTGTAAAGTTTTTATTTACCTTGTTTTGCATGGATGGTTTTGCTAAAGTCCTGATTATTAAAATATATTATTTCCAAAATAAGCCCTGATATTTATTAAAACTTGGAACTACTATGTATCTCCGCTTCTTTTAGATTCACATGGCTCTGTCTTTTTTATTTGGTAAAATAGTCTGCAAGATATTCTTTTTTGTCTAAAATAAAATATGCAAAAAGGGAATTCGCCCAGGCAAACCATTCTCTTGTATACTCGTTTTCGTCGTCAACGTTTACGCCTTCATGCATCAGCATCTTTCCTGCATCCGAATTCATAACCATTTCCAGAAGTCTGATGATTTCTTGCTGATCGTTAGAAGTCAGCGCCTGCATGATTACACCAATATGCCAAACATAGTTTTCAGGTGTATGTGGGCTTCCAACACCCTGAAGGAACTTGCCTGCAAAATAAAATCTATTTTCTTTGCTGAGTACAAATTTTCTTGTATTCTGATACAACTCATCTTCCGGTGCGCAATAACCAAGGTATGGAAGTGAGAGCAAACTTGGAACATTTGCATCGTCCATAAGATTTCTATTGCCCAAGCCATCTACTTCGTATGCATACATTCTGCCGAACTCAGGATGTTCAATAATACCGTATTTATCTATTCCTTGTTGGATTTCATTTTTCAAAGCCGTAACTTTTGCACAGAGCTCTTCATCTTTAGAAATATCTGTAAAGATCTCTTCAAGCTGTTTTAAAATCACAACTGCAAACATATTTCCAGGAATAAAATAACCATACTCACAAGCATCGTCACTTGGACGGTATCCGCTCCAGATAAGACCCGTATGAGCAACGGAACCGCCTTTCCCTTCATTCGGAACAGAGAAGGAAGCGTCATCCTCAGGCCTGAAATGAATGTATTTAGATTTCTCATGATGTGTTTGCTCGGTCTTGAACAAATCAAGAATAACATTAACCGTGTCTTTGAATTTTTGATTGAAGATTGTTGCATCATTGCTTACTTTATAATAGCGATGCGCTAGAAAAATCGGATAGCAAAGGGAATCGATTTCAAATTTTCTTTCCCAAACCCAAGGGCTGTGGTCAGTGATGTCCCCTTTGTGTCCGTTATTGTTATCTACTTCGTTGAATGCGTTTGCATAAGGGTCTAATCTTATGTAAAACAATTGGCGTTCAATCATGCCTTTGATTACTTTTTTAACGTCTTCATCTATGTTCACATAGTTCAGATAGTGAATCACCTGCGCACTGGAATCGCGAAGCCACATAGCAGGGATATCACCTGTAAATACATATGCTGTTCCATCCTCCATCATTTTTACAGTCGTATCCAATGTGCTGTAAAAGCAATTTTCAAATGTTTTTTTCATTTTTTCATCTTTAAAGGTCTCCAAAAAATCGCTGATACTTTTCCTCATTACTTTGCATTCCAACATTTTAAATTCCTCCAATTAAATATCTATTGCCATTCCATCATACGATGTTAAGAATCCGTGCGGCTCAAGAAGCTTCACGGTGTCTTCATAAACAAAACCACAGTTGTGAGAAAAATGGTGTGCAATGAAAATCGTTTTCTCATCGGCGTTCCCGTTTTCAATCAAACGCTTTTTCATCTCAATAATATCTTCAAAGCCCATGTGATTACCGCCGTCACGGTCTTTCCCAGTGGTGCAGTCAAGTGATATTGCATCAAATCTTTTTCCTTTGATGCATTCCATCGTATCATCTGGAAAATATCCGGTATCGTTGCCGTATATGAACCTTTTGCCGTCTTTTTCTATCACAAAAAACAGACATTCTTCTCTTCTGTCATGAACAGCACGAAGTGGGGTCACTTCATAACCACTTATTTTTGTCTGTTCAAAAAGCTGAAACTGATTAACTGTTATATTATTCTGCTGTTGATCCGCTAAAGGCTTTAAATCATAATAAATATGACCGTTTCCATAATAATTCACAATATGAAACACATTTCCTACATTGTAAGGAGGAGCATTCATATTAATATCATGAGGAAAGAAATGATCTCCATGAGAATGTGTAATAATAACGGATTCTATTTTTCTAAGATCCAATCCTCCCGTAATTGTGTGCATATAGGTGTCTGGTGGATAGTCAATCAGCAAATTTTCATTAATCAGGCACTGTGACCTCGTACGGATATTTTTGCCCCCTAGCTTCCTTGCTTTCTCACAAACAGGACAATCACAGAAAAAAGCCGGTGTTCCTTCTGCTGCCGCTGTTCCTAAAAATTTAATGCGCATACTTGACCTCTCTTTTTGAAACTATTTTATTTTATGCAATACTATTTGGTTCTTCTTGATTGCCAATCGGATAGCATCGCAAACATTTCAACATTTGTGCTTTGGTCCAAACAACGTTTATAGGTTTCTCTATCATCTGAATCCCATCCCATTAACCAGTTGTAAGGAATATACTTTCCATCATAATAGTTTTCAAAGCTATAGTCCATGGTATCTTGGAAAACTTCTATATACTTAGTTGCCTTTTCTTTAGCATATGGATATAAATCAATATATCCTCTTAGAAGAATTGCTTGGAACCAAATCTGTTTTCCATTGTCGCATGGCCAGCCCACATATCCTGATTTTTGGTTCTTAATTCCAAAATAATCATAGGCGCCTTTTGCACAAGCCAAAGCTTCATTCAAATATTTCTGCTCTCCGGTTGCACCGTATAAAGCTGATGCTCCTGAAATCATTGCGCCTGTATTATAGGAATAGAAACCGGTATTTTTTGAACTTCCTTCTACCCACGACTCATCTGATTTTTGTGTTGCTTTTATCAAGTCCTCGTATATATTCAAATCATTATTTTTCAGATTTTTATAAGAAAAATCGTAAACTTTTTTTGCCCAGTCCAAATATTTCTTTTCTTTGGTTAGCTTATACAAATCTACAAGTGGTTTGATAGCCGGATTATTCGAACAACTATGTCTTGCATCATGTCTAGTGTCCCAGAAAAATCCACCAAGAGGCTCAAACCATGCCTCTCTTATCAAAAAGTCCATTATATACTTTGCCTTATCAAGATAAGCCTTTGTTCCTGTATTCTGATAAGCTTGGATAAAGTTTATTGCTAACCAGATGTTATCGTCATAAGCAAGCGCCGCGTTAGTTGCTCCCAAAGGATAGTCGCCTCTGTAAACTACATATCCCCAAAGCTTCCCATTTTTCTGGTATCCATAATAATCAAGACCTTGTATAACCGTCTTCATCAAATTAATTTCTGAAGTTGTTTTATTAATCTTTGCCATCATGCATTGCATGGACATTAATCCGCCATATCCCCAAGCCCCTTCCACCTCAGGAGACTTTTTGCTTGGAGAAGTTGCCAACAATATCTTATTGGGCTCATTGAAAAAATCTTTATAATATTGCTTTGCCAATGCTTGTGCCCTGTTCTTGTTTTGAAGTGCCATAGCTTTGTAATCATTTCTGTTTGCAGGCAGTGCTGAACTTACCTCTTTTGAAGAAGTTGATTTGCTTGAAACAGAACTGCTTTTGCTTCCTGTATTGTTGGTACTGTTTTGCAATGCCCCAGATGCGTTGGCAGCAGAGGAATTACCGCTTACTGCACTATTCACTGATGAATTCCCTGTACTGGATTTAATGCTTGAAACCATATTCCCCGACGCGGTGACAGATGATTGGCTCTTATTCTTAGCAGTGTTTTCGCTGCTTTTGTCAAGAAAATATACTAGAGAAAAAATTGTTCCTCCAACCAATGCAATCGCGAGAATCCCGCCAATAATACTTATGGCTACTGTATTATGTAATAATTTTTGAAAAAAATTTTTCATCTTCATTATCCACTTTCTATCACAGACTGCATTTTATACAATTAAAAAATATTTATTTATATT
>JARBTU010000225.1 GCA_029240015.1 Oscillospiraceae bacterium
TTATGGACATCTATGCATTGATTGAAAAAAAGCAGCTAAAACTAGCAATTTTTAAGTTGGAGGACGATTCTGCTTATTCAAAAGATGAAAATCAATATTTGGTAAGACTGTCGCCAGCACTTTATTTGCAGGCAGCCAACTATGCAACATCAAAAGGTATTGCAATCGATACTTTTGTCACCAAAAGTGTACGGGCCTCATTAATAGATCAAAAGCAAATTTGTTAATTGTTAGAAGGCATACACCCAATGAGGTTAATAGATTAACGCTATAAATGAAAATAATGAGCAGAAAGCCAGCGTTTTCTTAAACGTTGGCTTTTCGTGCTCTTGAAAAAGGGAGAAATCAGATTGCTGTTTGCCTCAGGTTCAATTCAAACTGCTACGCAACCTTTACTAATTACTGACTTAAGTAGTTTACTTAAATTACCGTATTTGCTATAATACCCAAATGTTGCACAGACTCGTAAATTCGACATTATTTTAATTTTTTGCTGAAATTTTTCCAGAAACGGTCGATATATACCGTATAATTATATTTTTTATAAGGTGGTTTCCATTCGTGAACATTTCCGTAATAATTGGTTTGATAGTTGCATTTGGTGGACTTATTGTGGGATACGGAATGGATGGAGGAAACGTGAATGCCCTCTTTCTGGTAAGCCCATTTTTCATAGTGTTTGGAGGAACCATCGGTACCGTCATTTTTTCTTTTGGTATAAGCGGGCTTACCTCTGCTTTGAAAGCATTTATGACAAGTTTTCTAAAGAAAGACGCTCCCAATCCTACACAATTGATTGAAAAACTGGCAGCAATGTCCGATGAATGTCGCTCGGGCGGCTTATTAAAGCTGGAAACGATGATGGAAAGCGATCCCGATTTATCGAAATCACAGTATCTTCTTTTAAAAGAGGGCATGATTCTTGCGCTTGATACAAATACTTCTGACCAGATACAGGAAGCGCTTGAGGCGGATATGATGGCCTCTACTTTAAAGAAACAAATGGCCATAGAAGTTTTGGAGGGTGCAGGCGGTTACTCTCCCACGATGGGCGTTATTGGTACCGTTATGGGATTGGTACAGGTGCTTTCCAACATGACCGATGCCGAAGCGCTGGCCGAATCCATTGCTATCGCATTTGTCGCGACACTTTACGGTGTTGTGTTTGCCAACTTAATTTATTTACCCATGGCCAACAATTTGAAATGCGATTTGAAACGGGATAAAATCTTTAAACACATGATTATAGACGGTATTTGTATGGTGGCAAGCGGTGAAAACTCCCGCAACATAAAAAACAAGCTTGCACTGTATTATCAAGCGTTCCCCAATGGTGAAAAGAAGTATCGTGAAGGAATCAACAACTAAAGGATTGAGAGAATAACGCAATGAAGAAAAAGCATGATGAATCCGAACACGAAGGCAGCAGCGAAAGATGGCTGCTGACCTATTCCGATATGATTACCCTGTTGCTTGCTCTTTTTATTATTTTATATTCTATGAGCAACATTGAGAAAGAGAAGCTTGAGGCTCTTTCCAGAGGCTTTAGTGCCGCGTTTCATACATCCGGGGGAGCAAATGAAGGATCGGGAACGGGATTTGAATCTGGTATCGGAACTGGGATGGAGGACTCGCTGACAGCTGATTCCGGTACAGGAGACGGCTCCGACGCCTCGGGTCTCGTTCCCCCGGACCCGCTGGATGAAGTCTATCAGATTTTAACCGAGTATATAGACGAAAACCATTTGGAAAATGAAATCGGACTTGTCAATACAGATAAATATGTGAGAATCCATCTAAAAGACATGCTCATGTTTGTGCCTGACAAAGCCGATCTGTTGAGCCAAAGCAAACCCATCATCTCGAAAATCGGAGATGCTCTCATGAGAGTATATGATCGGGTCGATCAGATAACCATCAGCGGACACACCGCCGACGTTGGTTCGCATACGGCGGCAACAGACGCGTTTTCGTGGAATTTGTCGATAAACCGTGCCGACACCGTGCGAAGAAGTCTTGTGGAATGCGGTCTGAAAGAAAACAAACTTTCTCTCCAAGGATATGGACATTATCAGCCGATTGCTTCAAATGATACAGAGGAAGGCAGAGCCCAGAACCGTCGGGTGGAAATCTCTATTTACCGATATTCTCCCGATTCGTCCAATTCACCGGATAACCAATAATTTATTTCAAGCACTACTGATGTACGTATGCGGCTATCATTTTTTGGTAGCCGTACAACCCGTATTCTTAATATAGTATTTGAAAAAGGTCTTTCTATCGGTTTAATCAATACGTACTTTTTTCTAAAGACACAGCTGTTATTCCAGATCGTTCACTTCATCTGCCAGACCGATCACATCGTTTACAGGCAGGGAAAACACCACAGATTTCGCTTCGGTTCAATCACGTTTTAAAGGTAACGCTCCTGCATGATATTCCACATGCAGGAGCGTTACGCAAGAATCACACGACTTTCTTTTCAGGATGAATAATTTTCTGAGGTATACAAAATAATCCATAATAAGCTGAATCATATATGCGCCTTGAATATAGTTTCACAATTTATATAGCCGCCTGACCGGCAACGGTTAACATACTGTTTCCGTAATAAGAAACAGCGGATCGAATCTGTTCCACGGCGAATTCGATACCCTTTGAAGTTGTGTTTATTGTCAGGTCATAGGGAGTAAGATCATCCCATTTGGTTTCGGAATACGACTCATAGGTATGTATCCTGTGTATTTCTTCGACCGCAAGATAGCGGGACGCCCTGCCAAGGGTAAGACCGTATTTGTCCACAAGCCGTTCCATTCTGGCGATACGGTCGGCATACACAAACACCTTCAGAAAAGGAATATCGGGATTCGAAACACCGCCAATAAAATGTCCTACCAGAACACACGGATTTTGTCTTAAGTCATTTACAAGCTCATTTTCAATGGCGATTAATTCTTTGTCAATATGTTGACCATCGGCAAGATTGTGTACAACTGCATCGAGAAGCTCTCCATACTGCTCACATTGATCCATTGCAAGCTCGTCTTTTTGATCATCTGTCTGAGATGATTTTCTGTTTTGCATCATGCGCAGAGCAAGCAGCTCCAGATCATAAAAAGGAACAGATAAATATTCGGCAAGCTTTTTACCTATTTCGCTGCCTCCGCTGCCATATTGCCGCGAGATGTGGATGGTCATAGGAGTCGTATTCATAAAATCACCTCATAATATTTTGTAAGAAGGTCACATTTTTTCTATAATATATATCGGCTGTTTTAATAATATTGTTAGTAATTTTACCTTGAATTCTATTTTTTTACA
>JARBTU010000017.1 GCA_029240015.1 Oscillospiraceae bacterium
TCAAAAAAATAACTTGACGCTAAAAGTGATTATTTTAACACATGGGCATTTTGACCATATCGGAGCGGCAAAGGAACTCAAGGAACAAAGCGGTGCAAAAGTCATGATTCATGAGCAAGATGCAGAGATGCTTGAAGACAATCGAAAAAATCTTGCTGTGCATTTTGACGTGTATGACTATGTTCCTTTCAAAGCAGACGCTTTATTAAAAGATGGAGATACGATAGAACTTGATGAGTTAAGAATGGAAGTCATTCACACACCGGGGCATTCTAAAGGCTCCATTACGCTTCGATTTGGGAATGTGTTGCTTGCGGGCGATACACTGTTTAAAGGCAGCGCAGGAAGAACCGATCATTACGGCGGGGATTATCAGTCACTTAAAAAATCTTTAGCAAGGCTTGCAAACCTTGCTGGAGATTATGTTGTCTACTCAGGTCACGGACCTGAAACAACACTTGCAACAGAAAGAAGAACAAATCCATATATGGGAACGGCAGACTATGACAATTGTTTTTAACGGACATACTTTTAAGTATGAAATAGAAAGTTTATGCAAAATGTTTTTTTCTTGCGTAAGGTTTAACATAGAATATGATACAGCGGATTTTTCCAAAGATGATTTGATTTTCACAAGGATAAAAAAAGGGGCAAAAAGAACACTTATTTATGCATTTGTGAATTCCAACAACGAATTTTACAAAAAAGTCTATTCGATTGACAATGAAGCGACCGACTATTCAAATGAATGTGAGAGAATACTTGGACTGGCAGTTCACCATGTTCTTTCTCAATTTGTAGGTACTTCCACAAAGTGGGGAATTCTCACTGGGATAAGACCTGTAAAAAGAATTCATCAGTATCTTGAGCAAGGAAAGACAGAGCAAGAAATAAAAGCGGTTATGCGAGAGAAATATCTTGTTTCGGATGCTAAAACCGATCTTTGTATCATGACTGCGAAAAGACAGAAATCTATCATAGAGGATATTAATCCAAAATATTTCAGTTTATATATCTCGATTCCTTTTTGCCCTTCCAGATGCAGCTATTGCTCCTTTGTTTCTCATTCGATTGCCAACAAAAATGCACAAAGCCTTATTCCATCTTACGTCGAACACCTATGCAAGGAAATTGCCTTTACAGGAAAAATGGCAAAAGAGTTGGGTCTGATACTTAAAACTGTCTATTTTGGCGGTGGGACACCAACAACGCTTAGTGCTCATCAATTGTCTGCTATAATGTCCTGCGTAGAGCAGAACTTTGATTTGAATGACGTTTGCGAATATACTGTTGAGGCAGGAAGACCCGATACCATTACGGAAGAAAAGTTACGAACTCTCAAAGATTTTGGAATCACAAGAATCAGTATCAATCCTCAAACTTTTAATGATGATGTGTTAAAAGCGATTGGACGAAATCACAATTCCCAGCTGGTAGTCGACTGTTATGAACTTGCTAGAAAAATCGGATTTAACAACATCAATATGGATTTGATTGCGGGACTGCCGAGTGATTATCCTGAAAGTTTTAGAAATACGATCGACAAAACCATCTCGCTTGGTCCTGAAAATATTACCGTTCATACGCTTTCTGTCAAACGGTCATCAAATTTGTTTGATGAAAAAGGGCTCTCTAAAGAACTAGCATCCAACCCAACAGGGGAAATGGTCGATTATGCACAAAAAAAGCTATTAGAAAGTGCATATGCACCGTATTATTTATATCGTCAGAAAAATACTCTTGAAAATCTTGAGAATGTGGGATATGCCAAGAAAGGTTTTGAGGGCTTATACAACGTATATATAATGGAAGAAATGCATACAATATTAGCTATAGGAGCATCCGCCGCAACAAAATTGGTAGATCCGAAAACAAATTTGATTGAGCGGATCTTCAACTATAAATTCCCATTTGAGTATATCAATCTTTTTGGTACTATTATTGACAGAAAAAGCGGGGTAACAAAATTCTATGAGAAATATCATCACGGAAAAAACAAAGATTAATATAGAAGAAATAAATAATATAGCAAAAAAAGACGCCAAAAAACTGGTTATTGATTCAGAAAAACAGTATTTGGATCAGCTTTCGGAGATTGCGTCGTTTATCAAAAACAGCGGGAAATATAAAATCATCCTTATCGCGGGACCTTCCGCATCAGGAAAAACAACGACATCCTTTAAACTGCGTGAACAATTGTATCTAAACGATATTAAATCTGTCACCATTTCTTTAGACAATTTTCTGTTTAACAGGGAATCCCTTCCCTTACTGGAAGACGGCTCAATTGATTTTGAGTCGATTGATACAATTGATATTAATTGTCTGCATGACTGCATAGATATTTTAATGACAAAAAAGAAAGCGCAGTTTCCTACATTTGATTTTGTTGAAGGGAAAAGAAGCGAAAGCACGATTGAAATCGAAATAGATGAGGATTTTGTGGTGATTATCGAAGGAATTCATGCCTTAAATCCGATTATTTCTGAAAATAAGTTCAAAGATAGTTTTTTAAAAATCTATGTCAGCGTCAAAAGTGAGTATTATAATCAAGATGAATTGACTTTACCGTCCAAAGACTTGCGTTTGATTCGGCGCATGATCAGGGACTATCATTTCAGGGGATCCAGCGTGGGAAACACACTTAGCATGTGGGATAATGTGTGTAAAGGGGAAGAACTTTATATAAAACCTTTTCAAGTTGAAGCAGATTTTTGTGTGGATTCAATTCATTTGTATGAGCCACTGATTTATCATCATTATCTTCTTCCTCTTTTAAAAGAAATTCCGCAAGACAGTGTATATTATAGAAAGTGTGACCAGCTTGTTCAAATTATTGCGCGCTTTAATGATTTGGAAAAAGACGTTATTCCAAGGAATTCGATGTTAAGAGAATTTATAGGATAAACTATTGAAATCACATGGACAACAGTATATAATAAAAAATAATCATTTAATTATGAAGCGAGAGGTGTTTTTATGGGAATGTTTGATGATATTCTTGGCAAAGCAAAAGACGTTGCGGATGTGGCCGGCAAAAAAACAGGCGAGTTTGTTGAAACATCCAAACTCAAATTTCAGTGCGTTCAAATAAACAACGAAATAAAAGCTTTATACGAAAAACTTGGGAGCGCTGTTTACTCAATGGCGAAATCGGGTTACGAAAACCCTGAGTTGGTTAAATCTATTGTGGATGAAATTAGTGAACTTCTGCAAAAACTGAACGAAACCAGCGAAAAAATCGCAGACATCAAAAATGTCAGCATCTGTACCTGTTGCGGGGCAAAAAATTCGACGGAATCATACTATTGTTCCAAGTGCGGAAATAAAATTTCCAGCGAATTTTCCAAAGAATATGAAGATATGGCGAGCAAAGCCGAAGAGCATTCTCCTGAGAATGACGAAGGAAAAGACATATAGTTTTTCTAATGCTAAAAAAGTCAAAATGAGGTCAAGCTTTTGGGTTTGACCTCATTTGTTTAGCATATAATTGAGAGATGGAGAAGAACAAATGAACTTTACTTATGCTGATTATGCAGAATCATCGGAATATGTAAAAAATATCATTAAGGACGATGTGGACATCGCTGTTGTTTTGGGTTCGGGGCTCGGATCTTTAACAAATGAATTTGAAGAAAAAATAGAGCTTCCTTATGGTGAGATTCCAAATTTCCCACAGTCAACAGTAGAATCCCATGCAGGGAAAATGATTTATGGGAAGCTAAGCGGCAAAAAAGTTTTAGCAATGTCGGGTCGGTTCCATTATTACGAAGGATACAGCTTTGCTCAAACGACTTTGCCAATACGGGTCATGAAGCTTTTGGGCGTTAAAAAACTGATTTTAACGAATGCGGCAGGGGGGATCAATCCCGATTTTTCAGTCGGAGATTTCATGGTTTTAACAGACCATATTAAATTTTTTACACAAAGCCCTGTTCGAGGAAAAAATGTGGATGAATTTGGAAAACGTTTTTTTGATATGAGTGAAACTTATTCAAAAGATTTAATAGATATTGCTTCGGATTGTGCTAAAGAACTTCAGGTTCCATTGAAAAAGGGCGTTTATGCTTACATGCCGGGGCCGCAATTTGAAACACCAGCGGAAATCAAAGCCCTGTCTATTTTAGGAGCTGACGCGGTAGGTATGTCCACCGTGGCAGAAGCGATTGTTGCCAATCAATGCGGAATCAAGATACTGGGGATATCCTGTATCTCCAACATGGGTGCGGGAATTGCCGACAAGGTGATAACAGACGAAGAAGTAGTGGAAGTCACAAACAGCGTTTCTTATAAGTTCAAAGCGCTGATAGCAGGAATCGTGGAGAAAATATAAGGAGATTTTTATGCTTTTTAAAAATATTTCTGTAATTGATGAAAATTTTAATGTTTTACAGAATAAAAATGTAATCATAAAGGATCAGATTATTCACTTTGTTGGAGATGAAATCCCCCAGGAAATGGATAATTATTCTGGCGAGATCATAAACGGGAAAAACAAACTGCTGATGCCGGGTTTTTTCAATCTTCACTGTCATGTGCCGATGACGCTCATGCGCGGATATGGGGAAAATCTTTCGTTAAACAGATGGCTTCATGAAAAAATATTCCCGTTTGAAGAATATCTTAACGCTCAGCATACATACAATGGTTCCATGCTTGGCATAGCCGAGATGCTGTCGTTCGGAATCGTGTCTTTTTCAGATATGTATTTTTTCTCGGATGCGGTTGCAAAAGCCTGTATTGATTCAGGTATTAAGGCAAACATCAGCAGAAGCATCGTTTGTTTTGACGACAGCGATGTAACCGATTTACAAAGCTTCTGGGAAGCGAAAATCTTGTACGATGAATTTAATGGCTGTGAGGATGGTCGTATCAAGGTTGAAATGAGCATCCATGCCGAATATACCTCAACTCCAAAGGTCGTTTCGGGGCTTGCTGACTATGCAAAAAAAATCGGAGCCGGAATGCATATTCATTTATCCGAAACTGAGAGTGAACACCAAGACTGCATTGCAAGACACTCACTGACCCCTGCAGGATATATGAATCAATGCGGCATTTTTGACGTTCCTACGATTGCGGCGCACTGCGTCTTTGTGGATGAACACGATATGGATCTGCTCGCTGAAAAGAACGTATCCGTTTCTCATTGTCCTGTCAGCAACCTAAAGCTCGGAAGCGGCGTTGCGCCTGTTTCAAAAATGCTTGAAAAAGGGATTAATGTTGCCATTGGGACGGATGGGGTTGCATCAAATAATAATACCAACTTTTTTGAAGAATTAAAGCTGGCTCCTATACTTCAAAAAGGGTATTTTCATGATCCGTTGCTTGTTTCAACCACACAAACGCTTCAGATGGCGACCCGAAATGGCGCAAAAGCACAGGGAAGACAAGAAAGTGGTGTGCTGAAAGTGGGGAACAGAGCTGATTTAATTATGATAGATTTAGATAAACCGCATTTAACCCCTGCTCATGACATCATAAGCAACTTGATTTATTCTGCAGTTCCATCGGACATTGTGATGACAATCGTTGACGGAAAAGTGCTTTATAAAAATAATGAATATTTGACAATCGATATTGAAAAAGTAAAATATGAGACGAAGAAAAGCACTGACGAAATTCTTTCCAGAATTAACAGTAAAATTTAAGATATTATTTATAAACTTGTGACAAGGGATGTGCTTTTTTTGACACAAAAACATGCAAAACAAAATTTATTACAAGGTGCGGCTGTGCTGGGTGCCGCGATGATTATTGTTAAAATATTGGGAGCTGCGTTCAAGATTCCTGTATTTGGGATGCTGGGAGAAGTGGGAACCGCCTATTTTAACACGGCATATAGTTTGTTTACGCCTCTTTATTCTTTGGCGATTGCGGGTCTTCCGACTGCTGTAGCTAAAATCGTTGCCGAGTGTGAAACGCAAGGAAGATTCAGAGATATTAAAAAAACAATGCGTATTTCGACAACGCTGTTTATTTTATTGGGAATTATAGGTACTATCGCGTTAGCATTATTTGCAAAACCATTTATCGCTTTAAGCGGGGTAGATGATGGTGCATATTTGGCCACTGTAATGATTGCACCGTCTTTATTGTTTTTATGTTTAACATCTGCATTCAGAGGGTATTACGAAGGTTTGCGGAATATGAAGCCTACTGCCGTTTCGGAAATAGTGGAAGTAATAGTAAAAGTGATTATCGGTCTGGGTCTTACAGCGATTGTTTTTTGGAACGCAAATTCTCAATATGAAAGTACAGGCATGGTTTTCGGTCAAGCCATTAATTTTGACAGTAACACAATGAAAGCTGATGAATTAACGGTCAGTATTGCAAATGCGGCGGCTCCTTATGCAGCTGTGGCAGCTATTATTGGTGTTACACTAAGCACTTTCGCCGGGATGATTTATTTGATTTTCAGGTATAAAAAACATGGTGACGGAATTTTAAAAGATGAGCTTTTACTCTCGCCTAAGGCTCAAAGGGGGAAAAGGGTTCTTAAAAGCTTAGTCAATATTGCTATTCCGATATCCATTGGCGCTTTTGTACTGAACCTCGCGACGCTCGTTGATACTTTAACAGTGACCAATGCGATGACCTCAGCATTTAAAAACAACTTAGAGGAAATCACAAGACTTTTTGGAAATATTGTTCCCGCTGAAAGTTTTACGGTAGACCTTTTTGGAACCTTTATGTATGGGGCATATTCGTTTGCTTTTTCAATATTTAATTTGATACCTGCTTTTACGGGTGTATTCGGAAAAAGTGCTTTGCCGAACGTGGTGTATTGCTGGACGATGAAAGATAAAATCGGTACACGGAAAAATATTGAATCAACACTTCGTCTATCCTCACTGATTGCAATCCCGGCGGGGCTTGGTCTATATGCGCTTTCAGGCCCTATATTATCATTATTGTATAGCAACAGGTCTGCCGGAGTAGCAATAGCGGCTCCTGCAATGGAGATCATGGGTATCAGCATTATTTTTCTTGGAATATTAACCCCGACTTTCAGTATCCTTCAGGCTATTGACAAGGCATATTTGCCTGTTAAGCTTATGGTTGTTGGTTCCATCATCAAAATCATTGTCAATGTTTTGTTGATACAGATTCCGGAAATCAACTTAAAAGGCGCGGCATATGGGACGCTTGCCTGTTATCTTTTTATCACTGTTGTTAGTATTCATATGGTAAGAAAAATTACAAAATCTAAATTCGATTATATGAGCATGTTCATTAAGCCGCTGGTAGCTGGAGGGCTTTGTGCGATTGCAGCATCTGCTTCCCATACGTTCATCTCAAGGATCAAACCAGGCAGTCTTGCAACGATAGCAGCCATAGCTGTTGCAGGAATCGTGTATGTAGTTGTCCTTGTTTTAATCAGAGGAATTGCCAAAGATGACGTATTAATGCTTCCTAAAGGAGAAAAAATTGCAAAAACACTTGAAAAACATAGACTTATAGGTTAATATATAATACAGTAATTGATATAAGAGGTAAAATATAGTGTCATTTGTGTTCAAAAAAGCCTATGATATAGGGGACTTGCTTCAAATCATGTCCATCTTAAGAGGCGAAAACGGATGTCCATGGGATAAAGAACAAACACATAAAAGTATTCGTAAGAATTTTATTGAAGAAACATATGAAGTGATTGAGGCGATTGACAACGAGGATACGGAGCTTTTAAAGGAAGAGCTTGGGGATGTCTTGTTACAGGTCGTCTTTCATACACAAATGGAGAAAGAACAAGGCACTTTTGAGTTTTCTGATGTGGTAAATGATTTATGCAATAAACTTATCGAAAGGCATCCTCATATCTTTTCTGACACAAAGGCTGACAATTCGGATGAAGTGATAAAAAATTGGGAAGCGATTAAAAAATCACAAAAAGGTCAAAAATCAAGTACAGAGACATTAATGGCCGTTCCCAAAACACTTCCGGCGTTAATGCGGAGCACCAAAATCCAACAGCGCGCCGCTAGAGCAGGGTTTGATTATCCCGATATGAATATGGCTATGGATGATTTGAAGAGCGAAATTGCGGAACTGGAGCAAGCTGTCGCACATGCGGATGAAAAAGAAATTCAATTGGAGCTTGGGGATGTTTTGTTTTCTGTAGTGAACGTTTCAAGATTTCTGAAAGTCGATTCAGAGGAGTGCCTCACTTTATCAGCAGAAAAATTCATCTCACGTTTTAAAATTGTGGAACAATTGGCAAAAGAACAAAATATCGATTTTAAAACAGCCTCAACAGAGGAATTAATCCAGCTTTGGAACAAAGCAAAAAAAGAATGTGATTCATAGGATAAAACCTATTGGATAAATTACAAAATATAATGGAGGTAAAAAAAATGACAAAAACTGAATTAATTGCTGCGGTAGCTGCTAAAACCGAGTTGTCAAAAAAAGATGCGGATAAAGCTGTAAATGCTGTTATTGACGCTATTACAGAAGGCCTTGCAAGCGGAGAAAAAATACAACTTGTTGGATTTGGTACATTCGAAGTTCGCGATCGTGCAGCAAGAGAAGGTAAAAATCCATTAACCGGCGCAAAATTAAGCATACCTGCAACAAAGGTTCCTGCTTTCAAAGCCGGAAAATCTCTTAAAGAATTGGTTGCAAAATAATAACAGTAAGATATATTTAAAAAGGAAACCAATCTTTGATGTGGTTTCCTTTTTAAATAATCTCACACGGGAGGATATTACATGAGGATTGATAAATACTTAAAAGTCACAAGGCTAATCAAAAGAAGGACAATCGCCAACGAGGCTTGCGACGCGGGCAAGATTCTCGTTAATCAAAAGGTTGCACGCGCTTCTTATGATGTCAAAATCGGCGATGTGGTTGAAATAAACATTGGAATGCGGCCTTTGAAAGTAAAGGTTTTAAAAGTAAGCGAATATGTAACTAAAGATAATGCAGCAGACAATTATATTGTAATTGAAAATGAATAGTTTGGAATAAAGCACACTCCTTAAGAATAAACTTTATTGTATCATAAAGTTTATTCTTAAGGAGTGTTTTTCGATGACTGAAGAAAAAAGGACAATAAAGTTACCGCACAATGTCATTATGGAAGACAGAAAAAATTTATCTGTTTCAGGTGTTTCGGACATAGATCGGTTTGACGAACAAACAATAGTCGTTTTTACCGATATGGGAGAGCTCACCATAAAAGGATATGACCTTCATATAAACAAGCTTAACGTGGACACAGGAGAGCTTACTGTAGAGGGTGATATATACTCTTTGATGTATTCCGATCAGGAAAAGAAATCCACAGGATTGTTTACAAAAATATTTAAATAAGTGATAAGAAAATTAAACGTCTCAAGAAAACTCTCAGGCGGTGACAATCTATGGAAGTCTCAATATCAGAACAATCGTTAATTTTTTTGTATTCATGCGTTTTAGGAATCGGATTAGGGATCGTTTATGACATATTCAGGATTATTCGTCTTGCCATAAAAACGGGTCCTATTATTATTTTTATCCAAGATACAATTTATTTTATGGTTGCAGCATTTTCTACCTTTACTTTTTTGCTGTTCTTCACAGATGGACAGATTCGTGTATATGTCCTTATAGGAGAATTTTTAGGCTGGATATTATATTATTTTACGATGGGCAAGCTAGTAATAAATGCTTCTAAATTCATTATTAAAATCATAAAAATTATTTTCAAATGGATATATAAAATATTTATCAGACCTTTTGTGATTATATTTTCATATATCTATCACAAAATATGTGAACTATTTGTTAACATTTCAAGGATTTTCAAAAAAGTTAGTCAAAAGAGAAAATTCCTCTTGAAAAAAAAGGCTGTTTTATTGTATAATCTAAATAACAAAAGACGTGAGAAGAAAAAGGGTGAGAAGATTAATGCACAAAAGAAAAGCAAAAAAAAATAGAAGTTTTATTTTAACATTAGCTATCATTATTTTTTCCGGTTATGCAATTGTTGCGTTGGCTAGTTCTCAAGTTAAAATTGCCCAGCAAAAACGTGAATATCTTGATCTTAAAAAAAGTTACGAGCAAAAACTGGTTTTAAACAATGAGTTAGACTATGCACTGGATAATCATGGTGAAAAAGAATACTATGAAAAAAAAGCGAGAGAGAACGGATATGTTAATCCGGACGAACAAGTTTTTATAGATATGCCATAAATTTAAGAAATTTCCCAGTAATCAATTTATGTTTGTCAACAGGTTAACCTGTTAATGATATTACGCCTGTGCAAATCTTTTGCAATTTGGCGGATACTTTTAAAAAAGTATATATTTTAAGGAGGCTTTTGTTTTTTTTATGCAACTTGAAGTTGGAAAAATTGTAGAAGGTAAAGTGACGGGTATTACGAAGTTTGGTGCGTTTGTTGAAATTTCCGAAGGGGTTACCGGAATGGTACACATCTCGGAAGTTGCATCCACTTTTGTCAAAGAAATCAGTGAGCATCTAAAGGAAAACCAAGTAGTTAAAGTCAAAGTTTTAAGCATTGGCGAGGATGGAAAAATAAGTTTATCCATAAAAAAAGCAATTCCTCCGTCTCCTGCACAAAAAAGACCTTTTCAAAGGCAGTCACAGTCACGCGACTTTTCATCCAGACGTGATGAACCCATGTCGTTTGAGGACATGATGAGCAAGTTCAAACAGTCCAGTGACGAAAAAATGTCCGATTTAAAGAAATTTATGGACAATAAGCGTGGATCTTACTCAAAAAGAGGATCTAAATAAGTATTTTTATATCGAATAAAACGCACTCATTTTGATGAGTGCGTTTTCAGTTTATGCTCATTACTCAATTGGTTCAAGTGTTGACAAAGTGTAAAGAACAGGGCATAATTTAATAGTAAGACATCTTTTTTTGACTACTTGTGTTTTAGGAGAATAATTTATTATGAAAACTAAAATAAGACAGATTGGGTTTATTGTATTTATCTGTTTTTCCCTGTTCATTATTACCTTCGAAACTATATCCTTAAAAATATGCAGCGACATTGATGTAACCAATACATTACCAGCCTTCGCCACACAGAACCCTATCCTTAAATCATATTTCAGTTTTATTACGACTGATTTGGGATTCTATTTAGTAGTGGTTGCTCCAATTGTTTTGGTGTTTGCTGCTCAAATATTGATGCTTGTTTTAATGCTTATAAAAAAATCAAAAAGGGATTTAGAATACTCAGAAGGCTTTAATTTTCAAGACATGGTTTCAATGGATGGAAATCAGGAAACAATCTCTCATGATTGTTTCAAAGAGAGTCCCCTAAAGACAATGGATGCACTCAAAAACAAAGATGATTTAGTAGATGACATATTAAAAGAACTTTCAGCAAAAAAGTCAAGCCTTGATTAATACATATCAATGTTTGAATTTTCATACAATGATAATATATTATTTTATGGATGAATCGGAGAGGAATGGGTGGTTTTGAGGAGATTTTTTTCAGCATTACTGGTATTTTCCCTGTTGTTTGGCCTTACTGCGTGTGGTTCTAATAATCAAGCGTTAAACAATAGCTCTAATAGTAATACTGCAGTTTCAAGTAATCTATTATCCTTAAATAGCAGTCAATCAGAGGAAGAATCGGCTGTTGCAAGCTTTAATGAATACCCGTCTTCAAGTTCGTCAGTCTCTTTCGAGAAAGTTGACAAAATAAAAGACATTGTATCTTATTTAAAGCCATCCTCTAGCACTTCTTCAGTAACACAAAGCACCTCATCGGCAAAAAGCAGTTCCACTGGTGTTTTGCCTTCATCGACCTCGTATGTTCCTTTGAATTATCAAGAAACGAAAGCGATTTGGATTTCTTATCTTGAGTATGGAACGATTCTAAAATCAAAATCGCAACAGGCTTTTCAAGCGTCCGTTGCGAAAATGTTTGATAACGTTATAAGTTTAGGACTGAACACGGTTATTGTTCAAGTAAGGCCTTTTTCCGATGCAATCTATGCGTCCGATTATTACCCTTGGTCCGCATACGCTTCGGGAACCGTAGGAAAAGCACCTTCTTTTGATCCGCTGAAAATCATGATAGAACAAGCACACAAACGAAAAATATCCCTTCATGCATGGGTTAATCCATTAAGAGGCATGACAGAAGCAGAGACAAAAAAAGTCGCAAACAACTTTTCAATCAAAAAATGGCATGACACAAGGGCATCTCATGATAAGCTTGTTTATAAAGGGGATCGCTGGTTTTTAAATCCCGCTCACCCGGAGGTCAGAACGCTGATTGCTAACGGCGTTCAGGAAATCGTTAAGAAATATGATGTGGACGGAATTCATATAGATGATTACTTTTATCCCACAACAGCAAAATCTTTTGACGAAAAATCATACAAGCTGTATGGAGCAGGGAAGACATTGTCTGATTTTAGGCTGAACAACTGCAACCAGATGCTAAAGCAAATGTACAGCGCCATTAAAAAAGTCAACCCTCAGGTGGAGTTTGGCGCAAGTCCGCAAGGGAATGTAAACAACAACTATACCAGCCAGTTCGCGGACGTGAAGCGCTGGTGCTCTGAAAAAGGATATATTGATTACATCGCACCCCAAATTTATTTTGGTTTTGAAAATCAGAGCCAGCCGTTTGACAAAACGCTTAAAACATGGAATGATATGATTAAACTAAGCTCTGTTAAAATGATTGTCGGGTTGGCTTGCCACAAAATTGATACACAGGACAAATGGGCAGGAACAGGGTCTAACGAATGGAAAAATCAGGATGATATCATTAAGAAACAGATTGTACTGACTAAAAAGCAGACAAACTATGACGGTTTTATTCTTTTTGATTATAAATCATTGTTTGATTTAAAAACAGGTGAATATAAAAACAATGCAAGAGTGAAAAAAGAAATCAACAACTTTAAGGTCGAAATAAAAAATGATGTGAAATAACAGGAGCTGAATAATTTTGTCATTCATAAAAAGCTTAAAGAAAAATATCAAGTTTATATTGGTTGGACTAATGATACTGTTGAGTTTAACTGTCATTGTTCTGTGTACTGTTTATGCTGTATCCAGAAACAATGACACGGCTAAAGTCAACGCAATCAATAACAGCTCTGTCGTTGAAATTCAAAGCAACGGTGAAGAGCCTCAGATCCCTGTTGAAGACGTAAAACCATTAAATTTAAACCTTCCCAGTGATTTGAGGGCATTTTATTTATCACCCAAAACTGATTTTTATAATAATGTAAATGACAGCGAACAAGTCATCTCAAACAAAATTAAATCGGTTGTAGATAAGACCAAAGCATTGGGTTTCAATTCTTTGGTGGTGGACACAAAGCTTGACAATACGTTTATCTATGATTCCGATTATGCAGACCATACAAAGGTTGATGCGCTCAAAATGATACAGGAGCAGGCGCAGGATGCCGGTCTTTCTGTGTATGCCGTATACTATGTTAATTCTGCTTTACAGAAAGAATCATCAGACACAAAAACGTATCTGAATTTTGATAAAATCAACGCGTTATCGGATTTTGTGAAAAATTATAATTTAGACGGAGTCCTATTGGACGATTACTATTCACAAAAAAACGCAGATACCTATTCTGGATACATGACCTTTGGAGGAAACATCGGGTATGAACAATGGCTTACCCAAAACACATCTTATCTTATTTCCTCGGCAATAAATGCTGCTCATGATGTTTCAAATACTACAGCAGTCGGGCTTTTGTTAGACCCTGTGTGGGCAACAAAGACCCAAAACAAAAACGGGATTGATGTGAAAAGTAATTTTAGCGCGTTAAAAAACGGATTTGCAGACACAAAACAGATGTTAGAAAAAAAGCTAGCGGATTTCGTCGCTGTGAAGTCCTTGTTTGCAATTGATGATCCGTCACAGCCTTTTGAGAAAGTAGTCAAATGGTGGGGTGCTGTATCAAGTAAATCCCAGACCCCATTGTATGTAGTCCACGATGGAACCAAAGTTTGCACCGCAAACAAAGGATGGGCAGGGTATGACCAGCTTACAAGACAGGTAGCGTCAGGCTTGAAAACAAAAGGATACAG
>JARBTU010000226.1 GCA_029240015.1 Oscillospiraceae bacterium
ATTTTAACACCGATTTCGGTGCCTTTTATCATTTCGCCATCTACGATGTGATTTTTAAGAATTTTTTCTGCAATCGTTAATCCCATAAATAATAAGTTCCTTTCACTTGACATATATTTAACAACTTACTATTTTATAATATATACGCAATATTGTCAACTTTTAAGCGTCTTGTTATAATTTTTTCAAAAAAATACCATGTAATTACACAAATTGCTCTGAACAGTATATTCTGAATAAATTGGTCACAATAGCACAAAATAAATTTAATTGTTCAGATAAAATTCAGCTTGGAGGTATCTGCTATGGAAAAAAGAGACGAAGATCTTCACAATCCGAACGATCCGGATGATCCCCATGAGGAAGATAACGAAGATAATGATGAAGAAAACTCATCACAAAGCTCACAAGACCAAAATCAAATTATAGAATCCGGTTCGATTACGACTAAAGGCAAATATTTGATACATTGTTTAACGATTATCGGGCAAGTTGAGGGGCATTATATTCTTCCCCCACAGAATAAAACAACAAAATATGAGCATATCATGCCACAGCTCGTTGCAATTGAACAAGACCCCGACATTAAAGGACTTGTGGTAATGCTTAACACCGTTGGCGGAGACGTGGAAGCAGGGCTTGCCATATCAGAACTAATTGCAGGAATGAAAAAACCAACTGTTTCCCTTGTCTTGGGCGGTGGGCACTCCATCGGCGTTCCGCTTGCAGTGAGTGCAGCAAGGTCTTTTATTGTTCCGTCAGCAACCATGACAATACATCCTGTCAGAATGAGCGGGCTCGTTTTAGGCGTTCCTCAGACGCTGTCTTACTTTGATAGAATGCAGGATCGAATTGTCAAATTTGTTATTAACAACAGCCATATCAAAGAGGAACGATTCAGGCAGATGATGCTGCAAACGGGGGAACTTGTGATGGACGTAGGAACAGTTATTGATGGGGAAAGAGCAGTAAAAGAAGGGCTGATTGATGAATTAGGCAGTTTGTCTGACGCCATCGAATGTTTAAATAAGATGATAGAAAAAAGAGAACCAAAAGAAACGGAAGAAGACGAAGTTCAAAAAGAAGGCGAAGAGGTGAAAAGTGATGATACTTCACACGATCATTGACCTCAGTGAAGTGATGGCTTCTCCACAGGATATAAGTTATGAGTATAAGCAAATAGGGAGCTGCATGCTCCAAGGAACCAACTGTAAGGAAGGGTTTATGGTAGACAGAATCATATCCACCAATCCGAGCGATTATCTCAATCCGAAATATCAGATAGGGAAGTTCCTCAAATAAATCCCGACATTTTTATTTTTGTTTTTACAAACATATTTTTATGATTATATTTAATTCATTGACAAACAATTCAAAAAACATTAGAATAAAAGCAGGAGATTTCTGCTAAAAAAACAGCCGTCAAAGCAATCATTTTGGCGGTTATTTTATTATTCTTAAAATATTGTTGGAGTTGATACATAAAGATGGCGAACACAAAAAAGAGCACAACTTCTTCCTCAAAGAAATCGACCAATAAAGGAAAGTCAGCGACTTCTCCGTCTTACAACGCAAAAAAAGCGGAAGAAAAAGAAAAAAGCTCCAGGCAACTGTGGGCAGTTATATTATTTGTAGTTGGAATCTTTTTATTTGCACTGTGCTTTATCAAAGGGCAAAATATTTGGTCTTTTTTAAGAGATATTTTGTATGGAACATTTGGAGCAACGGCGGTTTCTCTGCCAATTATCATCCTATATATGGCAATTATGTACACATTGGACAAGCCGATTGGTTCTATTAAACACAAACTTTGGCAATCAGGTGTTTTGGTTGCACTCTTGTGCGGTGCGATTCAGATATTTACGGTAGGGGAAGTAATCGGCGAGCATTTTATTGCTAAAATTTTGAACCTCTTCGAAGCGGGAAAACATTATCAAGGCGGCGGATTGGCAGGTGCTGTGATTGGATGGCCACTTATGTCTGCAAGCGGCAGAACGGGTGCTAAAATCATCATTGTTTTGCTGATATTCCTGTTTGTCATGCTGTTAACAGGAGGGACCTTAATCGGTCTTTTTAAAGCGGTTCAAAGGCCGTGCAAAAAAATAGGGGAAAATTACTCAAGATATGTGCAGGAGAGAGAGGCAAAATTCAACATCGATGTGGATTTGGGACCTGAATCCGAAATGCCCCAGCACCCTGTTTCATCACCGAAATATTCTATTGATATTCCTTTGGATGACAAAGAATCAAAGAAAAAACAGAAAAGCAATACCCGTGAGGAACTCCCTCAGGAAGACAATAAAACTCCTCAACAAAAACCGTCTAATCCCGTGATTGAAGAGCTCATTAAAAACGCAGTAAAACAACCGGAACAAGACATTATCACAGATTTAAACAATCAAACAAAACTCTATAGCGATAGTGCCAAAACAATGAATTTTGTTCCACCGCCTATCAGTCTGCTAAAGCTTCCCAAAGCATCCTCCAACGTTGATGTGAGTGAAGAGCTTAAATATAACGCGGACAGGCTCGTGGATACCCTAAAAAGCTTTGGCGTTCAAACGAGAATTGTCCATGTAAGTCGAGGACCTACTGTTACCAGATATGAACTCCAGCCGTCTGCAGGGGTGAAAATCAGCAGAATCACAGGACTCGCGGATGATATCGCTTTAAATCTTGCCGCCGCAGGTGTGCGAATTGAAGCGCCTATACCGAACAAACCTGCCGTCGGCATAGAGGTTCCTAACAAAGTGGTTGACATTGTAACAATAAGAGAGATTGTCGATTCCGGAGAATTTGACAATGCGAAAAGCAAACTGACCGTTGCGCTTGGAAAAGACATTGCGGGTAATGTAACCGTTGCAGATTTGGCAAAAATGCCGCACGTGTTGATTGCGGGCGCAACGGGAAGCGGAAAATCGGTTTGCATCAACTCGATTATTACGAGTCTTCTATATAAATCTTCCTCAGATGAAGTAAAGCTATTGATGATTGACCCGAAAGTCGTTGAGCTTGGGATTTACAACGGGATCCCTCATCTTTTAGTGCCTGTTGTTACAGACCCGAGAAAAGCGGCAGGGGCTTTAAACTGGGCAGTAACCGAGATGCTGAACCGTTATAAACTTTTTGCAGACAACGGCGTTCGTGACCTTACAGGCTATAATAAGTTGGCTGAATCAAGTGAGACGCTTAACCCGATGCCACAGATTGTGATTATTATTGATGAGCTTGCTGATTTAATGATGGCAGCTCCCAACGAAGTGGAGGATGCTATCTGCCGATTGGCAAAGTCGTGTTGCTTTCGCGGTGTCTTCTCAGGTCGATTCCAGAACCATTCTCGACGGAGGAGGAGCGGAAAAGCTTCTTGGCAGGGGAGATATGCTGTTTTATCCTGTGGGACAGCCCAAACCAATTCGTGTTCAAGGCTGCTTTGTTTCAGACAAAGAAGTCGAACAAGTTGTAGATTATATTAAAAATAAAGAAAAAGCCGATTATGATGAACAAATTATTGAAGAAATAGAAAAGCAAGCTGTTCCGGAAAAGAAATCCAAAGATTCGGACGGTGGCGGCTTTGATGAAGACGATAACATGATGCCTACCGCGATAGAATGTGTCATTGAAGCAGGACAGGCGTCAACTTCTTATCTTCAAAGGAAGCTCAAATTGGGTTATGCAAGAGCGGCAAGACTGATTGACGAAATGGAAGATCGGGGAATCGTAGGTCCTTTTGAAGGAAGTAAGCCAAGACAGGTTTTGATTTCTCGCCAGCAATGGATTGAGATGAATTTAAACCGAGATGCAAATCATAGTAGTTAATAAAAAAAGAGGGGAAACAAATTGTTTCCCCTCTTTTTTATTTCATGGATTAAATATCCCATTGCATAACAGTTTTAAACGGGTTATTGCTGTCTATATCAAAGGCCTTTGATATATCTTCTATAGAACTGACGTTTACCACATCGGAGACAATGGTTTTAAATCTTTTTTGCATATCTTTATTTTTCAAAAATTCAACGGTATTTTTAAAGTCTTCATAAGAAGACCTGCTGCTTCCAATTAATGTAAGTCCTTTTTCAAGCACGTCCCGTGTGAAAATTGGAACCTTATTTTCGCTCACACCCAAAAGCATGATAAGCCCTTCGGGATTAATGTGCTTGATAATGTGATTTACAGCGGACTGACAGCCTTCGCCCCCGGTGCATTCGAAAGCATGATCGATAGAAAAATCTTCGGGCACTTCAGAGCTAAGATAGGTTTCATCGGCAAATGAAAAATATTGAAGCTTTGAAGGATTCTGCCCCACAACCACGATTTTGCTGTCCGGGTATTTGGATTTCAAAACCAGCGAAACCACATATCCCAAGTTTCCGTCTCCCCAAATACCAATCACATTCTTTTGAGTGGTCGCTTTTTTCTCAAAGCGCTTGGTCGAATGCATCGCAACGCTGATAAACTCGGAGATA
>JARBTU010000227.1 GCA_029240015.1 Oscillospiraceae bacterium
ACCTTGGCATGAAAATACTTTATTCCCTTCTTAATAAAAGAGAATATTTCTGGTGCGAACGTGTCTTCGCGCCATGGATAGACTTTGAAAAAGAAATGCGTGAAAACGATATCCCCCTTTATGCTCTTGAAAGCCTCGACCCTTTGAGTGAATTTGACATCATCGGGTTCACCTTGCAATATGAGCTTTCTTTCACTAATGTGATTAATATGCTGGACTTGGCGAATATTCCGCCAAAGTCCAAAGACCGAGACGACCTTTCCCCTCTCGTGGTTGCGGGCGGACCTTGTGCCTGTAACCCCGAGCCCCTCTCTGATTTTATTGACTTGTTCATGCTTGGTGAAGGAGAAGAAGTTATCTTAGAACTTTGTGACCTTTATGCCCAATCCAAAAAGGACAAGCTTTCCAAACAGGAATTTTTAATCAAAGCCGCACAGATTGAAAGCATTTATGTCCCGTCATTATATGATGTTTCCTATCACGATGACGGAACCATTCAACAGATTAAACCTCAGAGCGGAGTACCTTCAACCATCAAAAAGCGTGTCATTAACGATATGAGTTTGGTGTATTATCCCGAAAGCTTTGTGGTTCCTTTTATAGAAACCGTCCATGACCGTGCCATGATTGAAGTTATGCGCGGTTGTATCCGCGGATGCCGTTTTTGCCAAGCGGGATTTATCTATCGTCCGCTTAGGGAAAAAAACGCCGATACCCTATGCTCTCAGGGAAAGAGCCTTTGTGATACATCGG
Organism: Oscillospiraceae bacterium; assembly: GCA_029240015.1. Classification (GTDB taxonomy): domain Bacteria; phylum Bacillota; class Clostridia; order Oscillospirales; family Ruminococcaceae; genus JARBTU01. The sequence goes on from JARBTU010000227.1 coordinate 754, forward strand.
GTTATGAAGAAATCTCACTTTCTTCCTTAAGCACAAGCGATTATTCGGAGATTGAGCCGCTTTTAACCAACATGCTGGATTATACCGAACAACAGCATATCAACATGACGTTGCCTTCCCTGCGTATTGATAATTTCAGCGAAGAACTGATGGAAAAAATCAGCAGCGTCCGCAAAAGCGGGCTTACCTTTGCACCCGAAGCGGGAACTCAGCGATTGCGCGATGTAATTAATAAAAACGTGACCGAAGAAGAAGTCCTAAAATCCTGCCGAATTGCTTTTGAAGGCGGATTCACAAGCGTAAAGCTTTATTTCATGCTGGGTCTTCCTACCGAGACACTGGATGATGTCGCGGGAATCATTACACTTGCTCAAACGATTGTAGACCTTTTTTATAGCCTGCAAAACAAACCTAAAGGCAAGGGTGTGACCGTTTCAGTCAGCGTTTCCACTTTTGTTCCCAAACCTTTTACCCCATTCCAGTGGGAACCGCAGGACACAGAGGAAATCATCAAACAAAAGCAACACCATCTTTCCCAGTCGGTGAAAAGCAAAAAAATTAATTGCAGTTGGCACGATGTGAAGACAAGTGTTTTGGAAGGCGTTTTTGCCCGAGGAGACCGCCGTCTTGGCGAAGTAATTTATACCGCGTGGAAAAAAGGCTGTCGCTTTGACAGCTGGGGCGAGTGCTTCAGATATGATAAATGGATGGAAGCGATGGAAGAATGTGGCCTATCGGTAGACTTCTATGCAAACAGAAGACGCAGTTATGATGAAATCCTTCCTTGGGAACATATCGACTATGGTGTTTCAAAAGAGTTCCTAAAACGCGAAAGTGAAAAATCTTATGTGGCAAAAACCACTCCTAACTGCCGATTGCAGTGCTCCGCCTGTGGGGCTAATCAATATGGGGGAGGGGTCTGTTTTGAATGATATTCGAGTACTCTACACCAAAAAAGACCGTGCGAAATACATCTCTCATCTTGACGTCAACCGTTTGATGCAGCGGGTTCTAAAACGTTCCGGGCTTCCTGTGTGGTACACGGAAGGGTTCAATCCACATATGTATCTCACCTTTGCCCTGCCCTTATCCCTTGGATATGAGAGCGAATATGAAATCATGGATTTTCGTTTGACACAAGACATCGATTTCGAGCAGGTAAAAGAGACTCTCAATCAGCACCTCCCAAAAGGCATATTGGTTACTTCGGTATTTTCTCCCGACCAAAAGCCTTCCACTATCGTTTCTTCCGAGTATAAAATTAAGCTTTTTAGTGACGTTCTTTCGCCAAAAGAAATGAATGACTTACTTGAAGAGTTTTTGTTAAAATCTGAAATTATGGTCACAAAAAAAACCAAAAAAGGTCCGAAGCAGCTTGATATCAAACCTTTTGTTGAAATTACAGACAAAGAACAAAGAGACGACCATCTTCTTCTGACAATCAACCTACCCGCAGGGGTTAATGCAACCATCAACCCCACCCTGTTTACCGATAGCTTTAATGATCTTGCCGAGCAAAAAATCCAGCTCGTAAAAGTTATAAGGACAAAGGTTTTCTGCGAAGATAAAAAAAATTTTTCTTAAACTATTGACAATTATGAATTGTTGTCATATTATAATACTAACTTTAATATTAATTTAAAAAGCTTTGACAGGGAAAAAAGCGATTTAGCTGCCTTTACAGAGAGTCGTCGGCTGGTGTGAGACGATGGAGTAATTTCGTGATAACTCGCCCTTGAGCTGTCCGCTGAAAGCCGTTTGGTAAGTAGGTTCGGATCGGAGCATCTTTCCGTTAAAAGAGATACACATTGATTGATGTGTGCTGAGTTGGGCATATTTTATGCCAACAAGAGTGGTAACGCGGAAGTTTTATAACCTTCGTCTCTTATATAAAGAGACGAAGGTTTTTTATTTTGGCGAACATCTGCTTTTCTAAAATATATGACACATCAGAACTTTTCAGTAAAAATGGAGGTATTGTTATGACAAATCAAATTAAAATTTTCGACACCACCTTACGTGACGGCGAACAATCGCCGGGATGCAGCATGAACTTACAGGAAAAACTTGAGATGGCTCGTCAACTGGAAAAATTGGGTGTGGATATTATCGAAGCAGGTTTCGCCATCGCCTCTCCCGAGGATTTTGAAAGCGTAAGAACCATTGCGGAAACCGTTAAGAATATTCGCGTTACAAGCCTTTCTAGAGCGGTAAAAAAGGATATTGACAGAGCTTATGAAGCAGTAAAAGTTGCCAATAACCCTAGGATTCACACCTTTCTTGCCACATCCGACATCCATATGAAACACAAGTTAAAGATGACGCCGAATGCTGTGATTGACTTGACCAAAGAAATGGTTTCGTATGCCAAAAGCCTTTGTGACGATATTGAATTTTCAGCTGAGGACGCTTCTCGCAGCAATCGGGATTTCTTGCTTCAGGTAGTGAATACTGCTATCGCTGCCGGTGCTACGGTCATCAACATACCCGACACCGTCGGTTACGCGAATCCTGAGGAGATGTTCGATCT
>JARBTU010000228.1 GCA_029240015.1 Oscillospiraceae bacterium
GCCCAAAATCAAGTACCACCAGGAGCCTGATCCTTGCAATAGCTTCCCAAGTAACGAGGCAATCGTTCCCAAAACGGTAAAAGTCACTCCCATTCCGCAAGAAAAAGTGACCGATAGCCAAAATGCCTTTTTAGTGTCTTTTTCACCCGTTCCGCCCACATAACCGATAACAAGAGGAACTGTTGATAAACAACAAGGCGTGAAAGCGCTTATAATGCCCGCAAACAGAGCCAAAACAGGCGCAAGCCATATATTTGACATAATGGAAGTTGATAGGATATCCAGCCATTGATGAATCGCTGCTTCCATCATTTCATCCCCATTTCTTCTAGTATTGAAACAAGATTTTCTTTGGAAATAATACCTTCATGCGTGGTAAAAGTATGTTTATTGGTATCATCTGTGTGAATTTTTATTTTTGAGGCTTCAGGGTCTTTAGGATTATATGGATTCCCTTCTGCATCAATAAACAATTGCGTTGGAATGACCGTTAACGGATACCCGTCTGACCAATCAGGATGTTCCCAAACATCCATATATTTTATAATAGCTTTACCGCGCAGTTCTTTGTTAAGATTTTCAATAACCGGTGCCATTTCCTTACACGGCGGACAGGATTCCGAACCAAATTCTATTAAAATTGGAAGCCCATATGATTTTAACTTCTCTATGTCCAGCTTTTCTGCTATATTTAAATCAAAAGCGGAATTTTCGGTATTCACAATAGGTGGCTTTTCCTGTGCGTTTTTCACAAACCATATTCCTGCAATAATGACAACAAGAACAATCGGAACAAATATTTTGAGAACGATATCTTTTTTACTCAACGACCTATTCTGATTATTCATAATCATCTCTTCCCTTAACTTCATTAAATTCTAAACATATTATAATATATTTGCAAATGCAATTTATCATTCCTATTTAATAAACTTTAACACTCAGCTTATTGTGAAGATCCAACCTTTATTCCAGCCAGTTCGCAATTTTTGATGTGTTCCTCGAATGTTTTTGCATAGTATCCTTTTCCTTTTTTGTCCACTACAAAATACATATAATCGGTTTTTTCGGGATGGGCCGCGGCGTAAAGTGCTGATTCTCCCGGGCTACAAATAGGTCCCGCAGGTAACGCCGCACATTTATAGGTATTATAGTACGCATTATATCGGTTGATGTCCCCCGTCAGATTAGGCTTTACATATCTTTCGATATAATATATCGTAGGATCGGCTTGCAATTTCATCCCTGCCTTTAAACGGTTATGCAAAACAGAGGATATCTTTTTCATTTCGGAATCAAATGGAGTCTCTTTTTCTATAATAGATGCCAAAGTGATGATTTCATAGGTGGACATACCTGAGTAACTGTAATTTGTACCGATTTTACTTTCAGCGCCCCTTAACATCTTGCCAATGGCGTCCTGAGGTTTCATGTTTTTATAGAACTCATAGGTGTCCGGGAATAAATATCCCTCTAATTTATAACAACGATGAGAGTTTGCGGGGATTTTTTTAACCAGAGGATAATAGGTGAAATCATAAGCGTTTACCTGTTTTAGAAAATCAGATTTTTTGCATACGCCTTTTGCCTGCAGAGCGTCCCCAATTTGAGAAACCGAGTATCCTTCGGGAATGGTAATTTTAACCGTTTCTCTTTGAGAAACAGTAGAACTGGAAAGATTACCGGTGGTCTTTTTAGAAGAAGTTACAGCTTTGCTGGATGGACTTTTGCTGGATGTTTTACTCGAAATATCAAAATTTTCTTCAAAACTTTGAACAGGATATTCTATTGAACTCACAGAAACTGTATCATTGGAACTCGTTGCAGTGCTTTTGCTGCTTGAATCCTGTTTTTTTGCACTTGAACAAGAAACAAGTAAAAAGCACAAGACAATCGAAACAATTATCATGTATTTTTTCATTACTGATACTCCTTAAGAAAAAAATATTCCTAACTTACTTACTACTCGTATTATACCATACGAAAATGCACATTACAAATAAGCTTCTTTCATATTCTTTTCATGGAATATCAATTAAATACTAATAGGCAACGGATCAATTTTTAATTTGTTCTCAACCATATAGGCTGAAGAATCACTTATTAAATAGAGTCTGTTGATTAGCACATAAACCTCTTCTTTTTCAAAAACCTGTTCTTGTTCAAGGCTTCTGTTGCCGATTATGATTAAGTCTCCGACCTGTACTTCAATTTCCAATGTGTTGCCTCTGAAAAAAACATTTTTAACTGTTCCTTTTTGGGCGGCAGAAAGAAACTGAATTTCTTCTGATTTTGTTTTATAAATCTGAACGAATTCCGGTCTTAGAACAGCTTTGACGTTTTTGTCATAATCAGAAAACCCTTTGAGGGCTGTATAATCTTCAAGGACTGTAGACTGTCCTACAAACTGCGCAACAAAAGGAGTTTGTGGGTTTTTATATATCTCAATAGGAGAGCCTTTCTGCTCGATTTTACCGTTGTTTGTAATAATAATTTTATCAGCAACTTCAACGGCTTCTTCCTGATCGTGTGTCACAAAAATACTGGTTATCCCAAGGGTGGACATCATTTCCCTCAGCCAGCTTCTTAATTCTTTTCTGACCTTTGCGTCGATTGCGGCAAAAGGTTCGTCAAGAAGCAACAGCTGTGGGTTTGGAGACAATGCCCTTGCGAATGCAACCCTTTGCCTTTGTCCGCCTGACAGTTGATGAGGATAGCGTTTTTCCAAACCTTTTAACCCAATCAGCTCAATGAGTTCCAACACGCGTTCCTTGATAAGCTTCTTGTCTGTTTTAAGCACCTGTAGGCCAAATGCAATATTATCGAATACCGTCATGTGTCTGAAAAGTGCGTAGTTTTGGAACACAAATCCGATTCCTCTTTTTCCCGGCGGAATGTCATTTACTATGACGCCATTGATAATGATATCTCCGCTGTCCGGTGTTTCAAGCCCCGCAATCATCCGTAGAATGGTGGTCTTTCCGCTTCCACTAGGTCCTAAAAGCCCAATCAATTCGCCTTGCTCAATGGAAAAGCTCACGTTATCAGTCGCTTTGAAATCTTTAAAATGTTTATTGACATTCTTTAATTCAACATACATAAAAACACCATAATCCCTTTCAGATAAAATAATACGTAGAAATTATTTGTGATCTTTTTGGCCTTTCCATTCAACAATATTACGCAATATCAAAATAATGATGGCCAGAATGACCAAGATGGAAGCAACTGCAAACGCCGCCGAAAATTGATATTCATTATATAGAATTTCCACATGGAG
>JARBTU010000018.1 GCA_029240015.1 Oscillospiraceae bacterium
AAATCGATCGACAGATTAAAACCCAATCCCGCAAATAACAAAGCCAACGGAAAAACAATGGCGCTTCCAATAAAAAGATAAATCAAAACGCTGATTGCTATTTTGTTGGAAGTATTTTTTATATTCTTTTTTTCATTGATTTGTGCAGGTGACGGAACAAAGTTGCATCCACCGGTGTAGTAATTTCTATTAGGCTCTTGGTTCCACCCCGTATTTTGCGGATCATTCTGAGGAGGCATCTGACTGTTGTATCCTCGCCAGCCGTCATTATACTGCTGTGCTCCTGTTTCTTGAGTATAAGGAGAATACTGCTGATTTTGGTTTGGCTGACGAAACATCCAATCATTAAAGTTATTAGATGATTGCTGTTCAAAATTATCTGAACCGTTTTCCCCTAGGTCACAATTGAACTCATTGTTTTGATCCATAAATACACCTTCTTATAAAAAATGGGTTTTTATTTGTTACAACAAAAGACCAGTCATCGTTAAACACTGGTCTTATCTTTTTTTAATCATTCAAGTGTAGAATATTATATCACCTTAACAAATTCAAATCAACGGTATTTTTTTAAACACAGATGTCATTTTTGTAAAGTCACTTCTAAATTTTGTATAAACTTCTTTACAATAAACACTGAGTAAATATATTGTCCTATATTAAAAGCAACTCTGGCTAAGTATACTATTCGATTCTGATATTTCTCGATACTGTGAATATCCGCACCAAAATTATTAGGAATATCCCACATAGTTTGGGTATGATTGTTGTGAGAGGAGAGATGCAAATAATGAACATGTTGGCTCAATTTAACGATGTTATGACCTACATTGAAAAAAATCTAATGCATGATATTGAGTTAAATCAGATTTCTCGTATAGCCGGTTGCTCAGAATATCACTTTCGTAGGATGTTTTCTTTTCTTGCCGGAATGCCCTTAGGCGAGTACATTCGCCGCAGGAGATTGTCCCTTGCAGGGGTCCTTTTGCAAGCTGATAAAGAAAAGGTTATTCATTTGGCTTTACAATTTGGTTATGAATCTCCAGAAGCTTTTAGCAAATCGTTTCAAGCCATGCATGGAGTAACTCCATCACAAGCCAAAAAGGAAAATGTTGAACTTAAGACCTTTCCACCCATGACTTTTCAACTAACTATTAACGGAGGAAACGAAATGAATTATCGCATCGTTGAAAAAAACGACTTTCACATTGTGGGATTTAAAAAAAGGATTACTATGCAGTTTAAAGGCGTTAACCCTCAAATGAATTCACTGGTACAAAAGCTCACGCCCGAAATTATTTCCGATTTAAAAAACCTGTGTGATACAGAACCCAAAGGCATGTTAAATGTTTCTGCAAACTTTTCCGAGCGGACAATAGAAAATACTGAACTTGATCTGTTCATCGGAGTTGCAACTACCAAAACGGTACTTCACGATTATGATACCCTGCACGTTCCAGCATCTTCTTGGGCAGTTTTTAAAGTGGTTGGGGCTTTCCCAGACACCGTCCAAGAAACATGGGCAAAAATATATGCAGAATGGTTTCCCACATCCGGTTATGAACTGACCGGAGGACCGGAACTGTTATGGAATGAAAGCCCGGATACGACCAAGCTCGATTACAAAAGTGAAATCTGGATACCTGTTCGCAGAATCAATAGTTAAACTCACTTTTCACCACGAGTTGCCAAACAGACACACAAGAAACCGTCATTTGGCAGTCAATGCGTTATGAACAAGTATGAGCAATACCAACAAGCAAGTGGCGGCTTTGAAATTAAAAATCAAAGCCGCCACTTCTTTGTAAAAAGAACTCACAAAGGAAGTTGTGATTGCACGGTCTTTTATCTCATAACGCCGTCCGCCCCATAGATTTGAATGCTTCCTTATGTGTACGCTCGAATACTCTTTTAATAGTTTATATGTTCTCTGAAACCAAATCGCCCATCTCTTTACACCCTACAAGTGTACATCCCTCACTTATAATGTCTCCTGTTCTGTATCCTTTATCAAGAACTTTTTGAACCGCACTTTCAATGGCTTCCGATTCCTTATCCATATCAAAGGAATATTTCAACATCATCGCGGCTGAAAGGATGGTTGCAATAGGGTTCGCCTTGTCTTGCCCTGCAATGTCGGGTGCGGAACCGTGAATTGGTTCATACATACCAAGACTGCTTTTTCCCAGCGACGCCGACGGAATCATCCCAATAGATCCTGTTATCATGCTGGCTTCGTCGGTAAGAATGTCCCCAAACAGATTTTCTGTCACGATAACATCAAACTGGCTTGGATTGAATTCGATTTCCGGATATTCCTTAGCCACGCGTTCTACAACCTCTCTCCATAAGCGAGAGCTTTCAAGCACGTTTGCCTTATCCACGCTGGTCACTTTTTTGCGGCGTTTTTTAGCCATTTCAAACGCAACTCTTGTAACACGTTCTACTTCACTTACACTGTATTGAGTGGTATCATACGCGGCTTTCTCTCCGTTTACCTCAATGATTTCACGCTTGCCGAAATAGGCGCCACCTATCAGTTCCCGAACGACCACGAGGTCAATCCCATCCCCTACAATCTCTGGCTTGAGAGGGCAAGCGTCCGCCAAGGCAGGGTTTAGCTTTGACGGTCTGATGTTTGCAAAAAGTTCAAGTGCTCCTCTTATTCCCAAAAGGGCGCGCTCAGGACGAACCGAGCCTTCTAAGGTGTCCCACTTAGGCCCTCCTACCGCGCCTAAAAGTACGCTGTCGCTGGCTTTACATATATCTATCGTATTTTGCGGCAAGGGCTCACCTGTTGCATCAATAGCACAGCCTCCTGCCAACACTTCTTTAAATTCGAACTCATGACCATATCTTTCACCGATTTTATCCAAAACCTTCATGGCCTCGGTCACGATTTCCGGTCCGATTCCGTCCCCTTTGATTACTGCAATCGTTTTTTTCACTTTTCGTTCCTCCTCGGATTTTATATCATATCTTCCATTGTGCCGGCTTTCAATCTGCCTATACTTTCATCGAATTGAGCAGTCCGTTTTTTGCAATAATGTCTTTAATAAAATCCGGGAAAGGCTGAGCCTGATAGCTCTCCCCTTTGGTGACATTTGTAATCACACCCGTATCAAAGTCAATCTTAACCTCATCCCCTGCTTCAATTTTTTCAGAAGCTTCGGGGCATTCAAGAATTGCAAGCCCGATGTTGATTGCGTTTCGATAGAAAATTCTGGCGAAAGTAGCCGCAATGACGCAGGAAACCCCGCTCGCTTTAATCGCAATCGGCGCGTGCTCACGCGATGAACCGCATCCGAAGTTGTTGCGCGCCACAATGATATCACCTTGGTTCACTTTTTTAACAAACTCTTTATCGATATCCTCCATGCAATGGCTTGCAAGTTCTTTGTGGTCGGCTGTGTTCAAATATCTTGCAGGGATAATGACGTCCGTGTCGACATTATCACCGTATTTATGTACTATGCCCTGTGCATTCATCATGGTTCCTCCAAATCTGTATTTCATTTATTCGCTCTAACGTTCCCATCGAATGTCTTCAAATTTCACTTTTGCGGATTCGTTTAATATGATTGTATTTTCCTTTTCAAACGTTCCTCCAACGGTGCTTCCTGCGCCTATGACAGAACCGTCAGGTATGCTGCTGCCTTTCAATATCAGTGTTCTGCATCCTACCCATACGTTGTTGCCCAATACAATTTTTCTAGTCACGTCTCCCACTTTGTTTCCTTTATACACTTTATGAAAATCTGTATCCATTATCAAGCAGTCCCAAGAAACAAGGCAATCATCTCCGAATTTCATGAATTCACAGCAAACAAGATCGCTTCTTGCTGTTATACAAAAATTGTTTCCAAACGAAATAATTCCGCTATTCGATATCTTTGTACCATTCCCAAACCTCGCTGAACCATTGAAGATGATGTTTGATGTCTTTCCGAATTCTAATATGCTTCTTGTATATCGGTTGTCTATAATTCCTACATTGCCTATCCCAATAAGAATCATTCCCGTCTTTATCGGCGAATTAATCGTTATCTTGCCCTGTAATTTTTTTAACTTCGTATATCTTGAAACTATGATGGGGAACTTTACTGCTTGTTTCAGCGGCAAATATTTAAAGTTCAATCTGACCGATTTAAATATTCCTAACAAAACGTCAATTAAAATCATATTAATCCTCTTTTTAATTCAGTACGATTATTTATAACCAATCTGTATACGATTGCTTTTGTTATAATACTTCATTCACATCGCTGATTTTTCCCGTTATCGCGCTTGCCGCGGCAATCGCAGGGCTGGCAAGATAAACTTCGCTTTCAACGTGACCCATTCTTCCAACAAAGTTACGGTTTGTCGTAGCAACCGCACGTTCCCCTGCGGCAAGAATCCCCATATGTCCGCCAAGACAAGGTCCGCAAGTTGGCGTAGAAACTGCACAGCCCGCTTCCATAAAGATTTTGAGCAAACCCATTTCCATTGCCTCTAAATAAATCTTTTGTGTTCCCGGGATGATAATTGCCCGAACATCTTGTGCCACTTTCTTCCCCTCGAAAATCTTAGCCGCAGTGATTAAATCCTCCAACCGTCCATTGGTACAAGAACCGATAACCACTTGATCAATTTTGATATCCCCTACTTCATCAATCGTTCTGGTGTTGTCCGGAAGATGCGGGAAAGATATCGTAGATTTGATCGTGCCCAAATCAATGTCATACACTTCATCATACTCTGCGTCCGTGTCCGCTTCATAGATTTTATATGCTCGGTCAACTCTTCCGTTCATATATGCTATGGTAATATCATCAACAGCAAAAATTCCGTTTTTTGCGCCGGCTTCGATTGCCATATTCGCCATGCATAAGCGGTCGTCTATCGATAGATTTTTGAGCCCTTTACCCGAAAATTCCATGGATTTGTAAAGTGCCCCGTCCACGCCAATCATGCCGATAATATGTAAAATCACGTCTTTTCCGCTTACCCACTCATTCAGCTTTCCTGTAATGTTGAATTTGATTGCCGACGGAACTTTGAACCACGCTTCCCCTGTCGCCATTCCTGCCGCCATGTCTGTTGAGCCCACCCCTGTGGAAAAAGCGCCAAGTGCGCCGTATGTGCAGGTGTGGGAATCAGCACCAATAATGAGCTCACCCGAAGCGACAAGTCCTTTTTCAGGCAACAATGCATGCTCGATGCCCATGTCGCCAACATCATAATAATTCACAACTTCCATCTCTTTTGCAAACTCTCTGCAAAGTTTGCACTGCTCCGCCGCCTTGATGTCTTTGTTTGGTGTGAAGTGATCCATCACTAAAGAGATCCTACTCCCGTCAAAAACACTTTCAAACCCCGCTTTTCGGAACTCATTGATGGCAACAGGCGATGTGATGTCGTTCCCCAAAACCATATCAAGCTTTGCTTTGATAAGCTGTCCTGCCACCACGCTGTCTAATCCCGCGTGCGCCGCAAGGATTTTTTGAGTCATTGTCATACCCATTTTTGAATAAACACTCCTTTTTTCTGCGATTGTTACTATAATTATCCTCTTTCCAGTGCGGAAATCCCCGTTCTGACAAGGTTTTTAATTCCGTATGGCTCAATCAGTCGTATGAAAGCTGATATCGTTCTCGGTTCGCCCGTCAGCTCCAGCATCAGGTTATCCATCCCTACGTCAACAACCTTGGCTTTAAAAAGATTTGCTACTTCAATCAAGCCGTTTCTGGTTTCTTCGCCGTTTCCCGCTTTCACCAGAACATGCTCTCTTCTTACCGAGTTGTTTTCGGATAAAAGAATGACCTCTCTAACATCGACAAGCTTGGAAAGCTGCTTGTCAATTTGTTCTAATGTATCTTCATTTCCCTCAACGACGATGGTCATTCGGCTGATATCAGGATTCTCCGTCTGCGCCGCGGAAATGCTTTGGATGCTATAGCCTCTTCTGCTGAATAGTCCCGCTACTCTGCCTATGACTCCGCTGTTATTCACAGCTAAAACCGAAAGTACATGTTTTTCCATCCTATAAACCCCCGTTTCTTTTATTCGTCGTTAATTTCGATCTCAAGTATCGGCTGATGAATGGATGTTCCGGCAGGAACCATCGGCAATACGTTGATATCTTTATCAATTACACAGTTAATAAGAATTGGTCTGTCAGCCGACAATGCTTTTTGAAGCACATCGCGCACCTCACTCTTCTCGGTGATGGTATAGCCTTTGATGCCAAACGCCTCCGCAAGCTTGATGTAATCAGTCGGTCGGTCCAGCGTTGTCTGAGAAAATCGTTTGTCATAAAATAACCTCTGCCATTGGCGAACCATCCCCAACACGTTGTTGTTGAACAAAAGCTCGATGATTGGAATGTTGAACTTTGACGCCGTCACAAGCTCGTTGCAATTCATGTGGAAGCTTCCGTCACCTGCGATATTAACAACCTTTTTATCCGGATTGGCAACCTGTGCACCGATACTTGCGCCCAATCCATACCCCATTGTTCCAAGCCCGCCCGAAGACGCAAACTGCCTTGGCTCCTTGAAGTTGTAAAACTGCGCCGTCCACATCTGGTGCTGTCCTACCTCAGTAGTGATGATGGCCTCTCCGTTGGTTAGCTCGTTTAATGTTTCAAGCACATATTGAGGCGTCAAAATATCTTCTTTCGGCCCTACCTGAATAAGCGGATACTGCTCTTTATAGGTGTAAATTTTGTCCATCCATTCACTGTTGTTTTTCTTCTTAACCTTGTCATTAAGCTTTGTCAACACGCATTTAATGTCGCCAATCAACTGATGGTCAACCCTGACGTTTTTATTAATTTCTGCCGGATCAATGTCTATCTGAAGAATTTTTGCATTTGGAACGAAAGACTTAATCTCTCCCGTTACACGGTCGCTGAAACGCGTCCCGATTCCGATGAATAAATCGCATTCCGAAACAGCAAGCGAGCTTGTTTTGGTTCCGTGCATGCCAAGCATTCCGATATATCTTTTGTCGGTGTTGTCATATCCACCTTGCCCCATAAGCGATGACGAAACCGGTGCATCACAAAGCGAGGCAAATTGAAATACTTGATCTTTTGCGTTGGAGTGAATCGCTCCGCCGCCCGTATAAATAAACGGTTTTTGACTGTTATTTATCATTTCAACCGCTTTTTCAAGATCTTCGTCCGTCATTTTACAGACTACTTCAATCGGCAAAGGTTCCCGCTTTTCATACTCATTGATCTGGGCAGTGATATCTTTTGGGATATCAATTAACACAGGACCTTTTCGTCCGCTGTTCGCTAGATGAAACGCCTCTCTGATTGTTGTTGCAAGGTCTTTTATATCTTTAATGATAAAGTTATGTTTGGTAACAGGCATTGTAATACCTGTGATGTCGACTTCCTGAAAACTGTCGAGCCCCAAGAGGCTGAGCGCTACGTTTCCTGTAATGGCAACCATCGGGACGGAATCCATGTATGCTGTTGCGATTCCTGTGACAAGATTCGTCGCACCCGGACCTGAAGTTGCAATGACAACCCCTGTTTTTCCGCTTGTTCTTGCGTATCCATCCGCTGCGTGCGCCGCGCCCTGCTCATGTGCTGTCAGCACATGAGTTACCTTATTGCTGTACTCATACAGTGCGTCGTAAATGTTAAGAACCGCTCCCCCCGGATAGCCGAAGACGGTGTCTACACCCTGTTCCAACAAACATTCAATGATGATCTGTGCTCCTGTTAATTTCAATATCCTCACCTCTTAATTTATCTATAAATATACAAAAAACCTCCGTCTGCTAAGAGACGAAGGTTTTATACTTTCGTGGTACCACTCTTGTTGTCACAAAATCTAAGCTTTTGTGACCACTCGTTCCATATCCATTTTGGCAACTCCAAAATAATATGGTCTCTAGTTAACGGAGAGAACCCGTTCTTGCTTAATTTCTAATAAAAGATTTCGGCAGACAGCTCAAGGGTGAGTTCGAAACATAATCCTTCGCACCACCTTACACCAACCGGTGGCTCTCTTCGGCAAGAAATTATGCTCTTGATCCCTATCAAAGCCTTTATAATTTTATCTTATTATAACCATCATATTTCATTTGATCAATTTTGTCAATATATACAATTATTTTTATCAACTTTGCCAATGTTTCAAAAAATCACTCGACCGGAAAGTGTCAAAGCGCACAAACATATTGCATACTATGCAGGTTCATACTCACACAAAAGGCCTTTATAAACAATCTCACTGTTCGGGACGTTTTCAAAATCCTCCGGTCTTACCATCACAGGGTCTTTCCCAAAGCTGAATATTCCGCTAACCTCCAGCACATTAGCGACAAACTGTGTGCAGAAATAATGGTCTTTTCTGCCGAGCGGAATGTTGAACCAAGCCCCTGCAAGCCCAATCATATTGTATTTATATCTGTCGCAGTTTTGTTCAAAGCTTGCAACCGCATATTTAAGCTGGCTGTATTCTTCTTCACTGACGCTGATTTTATAAACACAGCAACGCGTATCTTTAAATATGCTATAAAACCCGTTCTTAACATCTTCCCTTACAAACCCTGCAAGAAGAGGAAATCTGGGAACCTTTCTTCCAAAGCTGTATAAATAATGGAGTTCGTTATCAAGCGCTATTGAAACATGGTTATAAGGAAAATTTGTTCTCTTCCTTATAATTTTTGAAACAACAGTTCCTGTTTGAGTCAATAGGATGTATACATTCTTTGACATCTTTCCCCACCTTATCAAATTTTTATTTTTCTATTTATATCATTTTCTATTTATATTATATCTTTTATGTAGTTATGTTTCAACTGTTTTTTATTGGAGTTCTTCACGTTTTTCCAGCTTCCATGGTAAAAACACCTTAAAATTCATTTCAAAACAAGGATCAGGGAAGTCATGGCAATCATAAAATATATTTCTATCATCATGAAAGAAAATCCCCATTTCAGCTATTTCTTCCACAACGCGTACATAGTAAACTCTATTGTCTTGTGTCCTTTTTTCTACTGCATGATTCGACATTATCCAACCGGCTATGCGACAATAGCAATCATACGACACCTTATTTTCATCCGCGTACAGCTTACTCACAAGAGCAATTTTCATATAGTCAATACCCAGTATTTCCAAAAATTCTTTTGTTTCTTTTGGTAAACCCGAAGCAGCCGCTATATAATTTTTACAATATATACATTCACATTCATATTGCTGTGCATTTGTATAGTATTCCTTTGTTTTTTCATAGTCAACTTCCAGTATGTATTTGCTGGTTTTTATCCGCATATTCATCTTCCTCAAATAGTATATTATTCGATTATATCATAGCTTTTTTGAAAATTATACCATTAAATCATCTTCAGAGAAAAGCAACTTATTTTTCAGCTGCTTCAAGCGCGTATACGAATGAAGGAATTAAAATAAAAACCAACGGAATGTAAATAATATCGGTGGAAAAAAAAGTTCTGTACTTAATCAAAGAATGTACTATAACTAAACCCACGCCAACAGCAAATAACGTTAATGCGCTTCTAAGAAATTTCTTCCATCGATTTTTCTTTATATTGCGAAAAATCCCAACAGCGATTCCTATGATCAATGCAACTAAAGTACATACCAGTATAATCATATATGACAAACCGAAATAGTATCCAAAAGCCTGATTAATAAGTCCTGCATTTTTCTTTGCAATAAAAGCAAGAATTAGCATGCCTGCTGTCGCAACACAAAACACAGCAAATATAATTTTTATTACTTTTATAATATACTTCATATCTGCACCTCCCAAACCCTACTATATTATATCTTAAAAATATAATATATTCAATAAAAAGAGCCTTGAATAAATCAAGGCTCTTTTTATGTTGTAGTTCTGGTGCAGTATTGTTTCAAATTAATTCTTATCTTTTTGTGGGCGGGCATTTTTCATCTGATTTCTATATTTTTGGGGAGTAATGCCAACCTTCTTATTAAAGACCCTAATCATATATTGCAATCTTTTAAATCCAAAAGTTCGGGGAACCTCACTTAGTGATAAATTGCTAAATGCTAGGGAATGTTTAGCAAGTTCAATCCTTAAATCAATAATATAACTTGTCACTGTTTTCCCCGTCAATTCTTTTAACGCTTTTGTAAGGCAGGTGTGATTTGTGCCATGCATCCTGCAAATCCAAAGTTCCGAGGCAAGATAATATTTTCTTTTTTCAAACTGCCAAACAAGCAAGTGCGGCAGGCTTTCGCCCTTGCAAAAGATGCAGAAGCGATTTGCTTGACTATCAGCCTGTAAAAGAGAGCGCTGAGAAGGTCAAAACGCTCATTGAAAATATGTTTCACGTAAAAGAAGAACTTGGCGGTGAACTGCGGCAAGTCGGTCTTTCACAACACCGCATACCGAAATCTTCAAAGAATAATATGGTATCACTCCGGCGGGATATATTAATGAACTGCGTGTAAAGAAGCAAAGCGGTTGCTTGTCGAGACGGATGATGGAATCATCGATGTTGCATATTCAGTGGGTTTCGGAAACTTGTCGGTATTTTATCGCTTTTTCAAGGATGCAGTCGGCACAACTCCTGCCGCTTTCAGAAAGGAGAACCAAAAAATATGATAAAATATGCTTTTTACAAATGTGAATTCGGGTATTTAAAAGTCGGCTATACAGATACTGCCGTAACTTTTCTGAAACGCATAGAAAACGTTGACGATAAAGATGTTCATTCTGACGTTTCCGATTGGGCGTTTGCTCAAATACGGGAATATCTGTGCGGGAAACGAAAAAATTTTGATTTTCCGTATGAACTGCACGGTACAGAGTTTCAGAAAAAGGCATGGCACGCTCTTTGCGATATTCCATAGGGCGAAACAAGAACATACAAAGAGATTGCAACCGCCGTCGGTAATCTGAAAGCAAGCCGTGCAGTGGGATTTGCAAACCATGTCAATCCCATTTTAATAGTTGTTCCTTGTCACCGCGTGATAGGTATAAACGGAAAACTAACAGGTTATGCAGGCAGTCTTGGCATGAAAGAAGCATTGCTTAATTTAGAAAAAAAGAATCATAATGATTCTTAACTGAAACAGTGGCTGTAATCTGAACCCCTGGGGTTGGAAATAAGCACTATTTTTCCTTGTTTCATGCCGATTTTAGTTGATTTCCCTTACACATTGAAATTGGACGATTGGTCGGAAAAATTTCAGTGTCTGTTCGCTGCGCTGCTGTTTGGTATTTCTTATGTTGTTTCCATTTAGTGAAATCGAACCGTCAGAAACATCATAAATCCTCATTATAAGCTTTACCAAGATTGTCTTTCCTGCGCCGTTATGCCCTTACAATTGCTATTTTTTTTTCGGCTTTATTTCTATTGAAATGTTTTTCAAAATAAGGTCATTGGCGTTTTCATAATGAAAGATTACATTACCTGCAAAATCCATCATAGTGATACCATAACGTTGTAAGTTGCAAATTATAAATTTAAATAATATGTTTTGACGCAAAAAGTTGATTCAGTATTATATTGACCCCTTTCTGAATCTCAAAAACAACGACACTATTATTTCTTTAAATGTATTCCAGATAAGATTATTAGCATAATCAGACGCTGAGAAAATGTTGAAATCCCTCTCCATAATCTGCTTGACAATTTCCAAAAGTCGGTATATAATAATGCCTGTAGCGTGTAGCCAAGATGGCGTAAGTCCTGCTTAAGCAGGACTTACGCTTTTTTTGTTGCACTAATATTTTAGCGTATCATATGGAAAGTTTCTGGTGAAAATATAAGTCCTGCCCCGCCCTATAAAAGTTCCTCTGGAAAACATGTATACGCCTACGTTATTATCTTATAGGAGGAAAAATTATGAATGAAGAAACAAGGCTCCCAAGGAATGGGAAAGAAGGCTTATTGTACGGCGGTATTATCGCTGCTATTTCAGCCATGATAATGACTACAGTAAATATCGGTATCGCTTTCGGGAGACTGGACAAAGAGGTAATATTGGTCATATTAAAAGTCCTACCGATTAACTGGGCTATTGCTATGTTATTGGCATTGTTTATTGAAGGAAGAATTGCAAACAAATTTGTCCGGAAATTCACTGAACCTACGGATGGCTTTAATGCCAAAATACTATTTAACATTTTATTCTGTGTAATCGGTATGTCAGTATGTATGACCGTTACCGGAGGGTTACTGGGAGAATTAATTAGCGGCACCGGGCTGAGTTGGGAACCGTTTCTAACATTTCCTTTAAATTGGCCGAGAAATTTTTGTATCGCATTGTGGTGTGAAATTCTTATTGCTCAACCGATGGCAAGATCGGTAATGAAAAGGCTGCATGCACATCAGAATGAAATTGTATGCACATCAGAATAAAAAGGAGATTCGGCAGCTGTATGTAAGGATTTGAGCATGAAATTACCCCTATAGAAAGATGCTCTACAAGACTCATTCCAGGTTTTTAATTATTTGATGTCCTAATACTAAATTAAACAACCCCGCCAGTTAGACAAGAAATCTAACTGGCGGGGTTGTTATCACAATCGGTATTGCAAGGGGGATTATCTTAATTTTCAGGAGATTGTAAAACCA
This sequence comes from Oscillospiraceae bacterium, assembly GCA_029240015.1. GTDB lineage: Bacteria > Bacillota > Clostridia > Oscillospirales > Ruminococcaceae > JARBTU01. The sequence continues at coordinate 12,580 of JARBTU010000018.1, forward strand.
ATATCTCTTTTGGACACATTTAATACCTAGAACTAAAAAGCAATCCACTAAGTCTATTTCTCATGATAAACTTAGCAGATTACTTTTAAAAGCTGGCGGAGAGGACGCGGATTTGAACCTCCGAAGTCGAAGGCAACAAATCAACCATTTTTTTTAATATCGGAAGATGTAGATTTTTTGTATTGTAATGGAGTAATACTATAATTTTTTTTAAAAACGCGATAAAAGGTCCTTAAACTTTCAAACCCCGATTCCATTGCGGCATCTATTACAGTGTAGTTTTCATAGGTCAAAAGAAAAGCTGCTTTTTTCGTTCTAAGTTTTCCAAGATAATCGGGAAAACTGCATCCCATCATTTCATTGAAAAAGCGAGATAATTGACTTTCGGTGTATTTGAATTTTTCCGCTAACATGCCGATTGTAATGGGACTTGCATAATTATGCTCAATATATTTCACTATTGAATGTATTAAATGATTATCATTTATTTGTTTATCTTTCATTTCAATATTTTGGGAGAGGTATCCTAAAATCAAATAGGTGTATCCTCGAACTATCGGAGACTTCGGATTGGATTTATTCTTTTCAATCTCTTTTATAAAACCATAAATATCACGCGCTGTCTTTCCGGTTAATATATAATCGGAAAAGGTTTTTACGGAAAAAAGCTTTTCAAAGGTGGGAATATAATTTATGGGAATCATTAAAACAATATCTTCGACTGGGCTATCGCTTCTGAACATGTGAATTTCAGAACTTGGTACGACGAGTAAATCACCTTGTTCCAGCTTAAAATGTTTTCCGGAAACAGTTGTATAGAGGTATCCTTTTGTTATATACATAATCTCAACAGCACTATGGAAATGTGGTACATTATCATTGTTCTTTTCAAAAAAACAGGTTGGACAGTTCAGTTTATCCCTATAATCTTCATAAAACAGAATTTCTTTCATATGTTCACCCCACAGATTCTCAACAGAATTTGGCACTTTTTTATAACCGAATTGGCACGAAAAGTTTTAGTATTTTAATTATAATGTAAGTACATTCGGTTTGCAATAGGACTTTTATGCGCTTCGCAATATACGAATCGTAATATAGTTTTTTGTAGGATTATAAAAATTGGCATAAATTATCCTAAAATCTGCTTGTGTGGCAGAAACTCTGGATCCGTTTATTAAATGAAAAGTTTGGTCTAAGACCTGCCGGCTGCTCTTCATTTAATTAATAAATCATATTTTCACAAAACCTGAAGGAGTAAATTTTATGAAAGATTTCATTATTAAAAGATTACTACCTGTTACAATGTGCTTCGCAATCATGGGAGGGATTTATTTGCCTACAACGGTCAATGCAACAAACACAGTTAATCAATCGGTCACAAAAACAATCAATGCTGTGGCTACATCACATCTCGACACCAACTGGAGCTGGGATTTAGAACAGTCCATTGAAGAGTATCTTCCAGAGACTTATGAAGAAAATGTTGACTTAATAAAAGATTATCCTGATTATAAGTTTAATTTCGAAGGTGCTTATCGCTATCAGCTCCTCAAAGAGTACTATCCGGAAAAATTTGAAGAGCTTAAAGGCTACATAAACAGCGGACAATGGAATGTTTCCGGCACTGCACTTGAGAACGGTGACGTCAACGTTCCTTCTCCCGAAGCACTTTTCAGAAATATTCTGTATGGAAACAACTATTTTCTTGACAATTTCGGGAAGACAAGCAAAGATATCTATCTCCCGGACTGCTTCGGATTTGGATATGCGTTACCGTCGATTATGGCGCACTCAAATTTATTGGGATTTTCAACGCAAAAACTGAGCTGGGGAAATGCTTTTCCAAACGGACAACTCCCATTCGATATCGGAATGTGGAAAGGCCCGGACGGCAAGTCGGCAATAGCCGATATTAACCTTAACGGCTATTGGAACGCTCACACCGACGGAATGCGCAACAATAACGACTTTCTCTCTCGGTTGTCTCGTTCTCCAATAGGGATTATTTCAGCGCTCTTCGGTGCTTGCGGAGATCGCGGCGGCGGGGCATCCAACGCTGCTGTTAAAAAGATTTTGGAGGAACAGCGTCAAAACCCATCCCAATCTATAAAGGTGCAAATGTCCACAACCGATGCTCTAATGAAATCAATCACTCAAGCGGACAAAGATAAACTATCTGTATATGACGGCGAAATGGTAATGAAACAGCATGGAGTTGGCTCCTATACTTCAAGAGTCATGTCCAAAAGATGGAACAGACAGGCTGAGCAGATGGCCTATGCCGCTGAACTTACCAATGTAAACTCAGAATATCTAGGCGCCACTGCATACCCTAAAAAACAGTTAGAGGAATACTGGACAAGAGTAATTGCGCACCAGTTCCACGACGATATCACAGGAACAAGCAATTCGACCACCTATCAACGAAGCTATAACGACTTGATGCTGTCGATCAAACAATTTGCAAATGAATATCAAAGCGGCGTTTCAGGCGTTGTTCGGGCGATGGATACCACTGCCGGTGCAGGTGAAGTTGCGGTTGTTGTAAACAATCCGCTTGGCGTACAAAGTACAGGAACCGTAACAGGTACGGTGACCATGCCTAGTGTTACAGCGAATATCAAAGTAACCGATGACACAGGTGCTGATGTCCCTTGTCAGATAGTGTCCAGCAATGGCAACGAATATAAAATCGCGTTTAGTGCAACGGCAAAATCTTTGGGATACAGAAAATATCTGGTTAAAGGCGTTTCAAACAATTCACAAACAAGTACACTCAGTGTTTCGAACAATGCTCTTTCCAATGAAAAATACAATGTTACCATTGATCAAAATGGTAACATCTCCAGTGTGTTTGATAAAGACTTAAACAAAGAATTGCTCTCTGAGCCGATTCGTTTAGGTATCTTTACGAATTCAAGTAACTATTGGGCTGCATGGGAACTAAACATCGATGACTATGCATTTAAAAAACCGCAGAACTATGTGGGTGGAACGCCTACTGTGCAGATAGTTGAAAATGGTCCGGCACGTGTTGCATTAAAGATTACAAGAACTTTTAATAATTCTAAATTTGAACAGATTGTAAGCCTTTCCGCCGGCGGAAAAATGGTACAGGTAGATAATGTTGTTGATTGGCAGGAAAAATCCAGCTTGCTAAAAGCTGAATTTAACCTAAAACCAAGCAATCCAAATGCTACCTATGATCTTGGACTTGGAACAATCACACGCGGCAACAATACTTCAGACAAATCCGAAGTTCCACTGCAAAAGTGGGCAGATCTCACCAACAGTGACAACAGTTACGGTGTGTCAATCATAAATGACTGCAAATACGGTATGGATAAATACGACGACGACACCATGAGGTTGACATTAATTCACACTCCGAAAGAGAACTACACACACCATTCAGGATTCTATCCTGCATCGGGGCAAGACACACAGGATATTGGCGAAAATCGTTTCTCATTTGCAATCTATGGGCATGCGGGAAATTATGCTTCCAGCAATGTTCAGCATCTTGCGGAAAGCTTTAACCAGCCGCTTTATGCATACCAAGCCGAGCAGCACACGGGAACACT
>JARBTU010000019.1 GCA_029240015.1 Oscillospiraceae bacterium
TTAGCTCTTTTTTTGTATAATCAAGTTAGTATTATAAAAAGGAAGTATCTAAGTCATAAAATCAGAGTGCTCTTTTATTACCGTTTTGTTCCACTGTTGTAGTTTCCCTTTCAAGCACTCAATCCTTTAGATTCGATTAGTTTTTGCTTGAGGGCGAAACCCCAAACCGCTTGACATACGCACGATAAAAAGACGAATAGTCATTATATCCGCATTCTATTGCAGCTACCGTTGGAGGGAGTCCCTCACTAATTCTTTTACGTGCTTCCAGCAGTCGTTTGATTGAAATATATTTGGCGATAGAACTCCCCGTAGCTGCTTTAAAGAGCCGCCCAAGATGTGAGTCGCTTAAAAAGAAATGATTGCACAAGTTTGAGAGATTCAAATCTTCAAACAGATGATTGTTAATATATTCAACAAGTTCCTTTGAAATATCCGAAGAGTGTATACTTACACTTTCATCAATTTTCATTTCAAATGCAAAGTTAATATGATTTAAAAGATTAATAAGCGTTGTAACCACGTTAAACCGCATGTAATCATGCGGCAGTTGATATATACAGATGTCTGTTATATAATCAGACAAAGTATGGGGGAAATCGCGGCGGGTATATTTGTTGTTTTTACCCAAGTCGCGATTGTTATATGCATTTAATAAAAGATAATTGGGGTCGATAGGCTTTATTATAGACTCAGAAAACTCAATTACAAGTCGTTCATAGGGGCGTGTCGGATCGATTAAAAGGCGGTGTGTTTCTGCCGGGCGCATAATTAAAATGCAACCGGGTTCCAGTGTGTATTCAGAACCTTCAACCATATAGACGCCTTTTCCTGCGATAAAAAAGAAAACCTCATAATGTTCATGTGCGTGCATGTGATAGTGATCTGCATCGGGCTTATTGTCTTTGGCGTGGTGGAAATACAGCCCATCAGCAACAAATTGGCTTAAAACTTCGCGCATAATAATCCTCCTTTTTCACCCTGTGTTACCATTATAACCGACTATGTTCAGATAATCAATATATAATGAAGATATATGCAATTGAATTGTAATTTTGAAAATGATACGATGTAAATGTAAATTGTTTTTCAAAATTATAATAAAAAATATTGTATTAAATGTATAGTTGTTATTACGGTTTTAATTGAAAAAACAAGCATTGGGCAGATGCAAAAACAAGATATGGGAGGAAATTCGAGTGAAGAAACGCTACTTGCAGTGTCAATGAGTGTTGTTATGGCGTTTTCCGACATTGTAACAACGGGATTTACAGCCGAGCATTAGACCCAAAAAACAGAAAGTAGCAGATGAAATTAATGCATTACCAACTGCTTCAAATATTACGATTAGTGATGGCGCTAAGATAAAAGCAGCTCTTGACAACTTTAATGCACTTGTAATCGAAGAGCAAAATAAAATGACCGACGAGAAACAAAAATTGGATACACTTATTCAAAAATATGTGAGTATAAATGATTTTGTAGTGACCAAGATTAATCAACCAAGCAGTTCAAGTTTTATTGTAAGCACGAATATAACGTTGATTTCGCCAATTGATTATGATATGTATTATACAACTGATGGCTCAAAGCCTGTGTTGGGAAGAGCAAATACAAAGAAACTGGATAAACATTCTCTTGTTAAAATTCCATTGACAAGCACAACAACAATCAAAGCAGCAATATCAACAGTGCTGGGTCTGGGTGTAGTGAACACAGAAACATATACTATGAAACCGTCCCCAACTGAAATAGAAGTTGAGAGTTTTACAGTTTCTTGTGAAATGTTTGTAAATGTTGGAAATAAGGGTCAGATTTCAGTTTCTAAAATTTTGCCTACAAACGCAACAGAAAAAAACATATCATACAAAGCACTTAACGATTTTGCATCCGTTTCAAGCAGCGGACAAATCACAGGGAAAAAATTCGGATGGGCTAAGATCGAGGTTAAAGTCGGCTCAGTCAAAAGGATAATAAACATAAAAATTAATAAAATTAAAATAAAACTTCCGTCTGCTGTAATAAAGCATTTGCAAACGACATCCATCAAGGCATACTCAGCAAGATAAAAATAATAGTGAAAAATTAATAGGCAAAATACGAATGAAAAAGTGGGTTGAATTATGTTAATAAAAAAGATAACTGCAATTGTAATAACGCTTGGAATGCTTATTTCTTGTGCCTCTCCGCTATCCTCATTAAATGTGTCTGCGGCGAGCAGTGGGTTTGAACTTTTTAATGCAGGCAGTGTTGCAAAAATATATTTGGATACCGATGCAACAGGAAAAACCGAGCATAAGCAGGTCGTTCGTGCCGGAAATGACTTGAAAAATGATATTAAAGCGGTAACTTCGGTTGAACCGCAAATCGTTTCGACGAAATCAGCTGTTGGGACAAAAGCAATCATTGTTGGAACACTTGGCAAAAGCGATCTAATTGATGAACTGGTTGCGTCAGGTAAGATTGATGACAGTGAAATTACAGGACAATGGGAAGCCTTTATGATGAAAGAAGTCGAAAAGCCTTTCCCAGGCTGCGACAGTGCTTTGATTATAGCCGGAAGTGACAAACGCGGGACAATTTACGGAATTTATGAACTTTCTGAAATGATCGGAGTTTCGCCTTGGTATTGGTGGGGTGATGTTCCGATTGAAAAGAAGTCAAGCATTATTCTGCCAAAAGCGGATATTGAAAAAACCGAAAAACCGGATGTTAAATTCAGGGGGATATTCATAAACGATGAAAAGAATTTGACCAACTGGTCGGCAAAGTTCAGCAACAGCACAACAAGTCCCGGAACACCGAATCCGGATATGTATGCTCATGTATTTGAATTAATGTTAAGGCTTAAATCAAATACATTATGGCCTGCTATGCACAATTATTCGACAGCGTTTAATGCTGCCGTAAACCCGCAAACAGGAAAACCGTTTAATGCACAACTTGCGGATAACTATGGCATTATCATGGGTGCTTCACACTGCGAACTGCTTTTACGCAACAACGAAACGGAATGGGGTCCGTGGTGTGACAAAAATGTTGGCAAATATAATTTGATAAAGATTAATAATGACTGGCATCAAAGTTATGACTACACCGTTAATCCAACTGCCATGAATGCATATTGGAGAGAGCGTGTTGCTGTAAATTATAAATATGACAACCTTTATACCATCGGCTTGCGTGGCGTGCATGACTCAGGGATCTTATGTAAAAATCTTGCAGATCCAACCTACGAGAATAAAGCAAAAGTAGTAAAACAGGCCGTAGAAGCGCAAATTGAGATCCTAAAGGAATTTGAACAAAAATATTATGAGGAAACAGGGGAACGTAAAGTATTTGATAAGGTGTATTGCCCATATAAAGAGGCAGCCGAATACTTTAAATATGATCTTTCCCTCCCACCCGAAACTTATCTGCTTTGGGCAGATGACAACTACGGATATGTCAGAGCGATAGGTGACCAACCACAACTTGATAAATATCAAGGCGCAGGCGTTTATTACCACATATCGTATTGGGGAAGACCAAACAGTACCCTTTGGGTGGCTTCCACTCCGCTGACACAAATTTATTCCGAGATGAGCAAGGCTTACAACGCGGGCTCAAAGGATGTGTTTATGCTAAATGTCGGAGACATTAAGCCAGGAGAAATCCCAATAGAATTTTTCATGAACTTAGGCTGGGATATTGATGAATACAATGAGAATACCATTGGGAATTATCTTGCAAAAATTGCGGCAAGAGATTTTGGATTCAATGAGCAACAGTCAATAGAGTTTGCAAACATTTTAAAAGAACATTATCAAATAACAGCAGCAAAACGACCTGAGACCCAAGGGAAAAATATGGGGACGGAGTATAGTATAACCAATTACGGGGATGAAGCGCAACAGACCATCAATAAAATGATTGATGTATGCAACCGTTCGGAAACGCTGATGAACTCGCTTGATGCAGGCAAAAAAACGGCATACTATCAAATGGTTCAGTATATGATAAGAGCCAGCAGATATAGTTTTGAAAAAAGCTATTATCAGCAGAAAAATCAGCTCTATTATACGCAGGGCAGGTTTGCATCGGTAAATGCTTATGCAAAAGCTTCTTTAGACGCGTATTCGAAAATTCTATCTGACGTAACATACTATAACACAACCTTATCCTCAGGAAAGTGGAACGGAATTCTCAATCCATATGTATCAGACATACCTCAACCTGCAGGCAGTCTCCCGCTGTCTTATGTTTCTGATATTAGTGCATCGGATGGGGTAGGCTACGTTTGTGAAGGTCAAATCAACGGAACAGAGTCTGTTACGATGAATTTCAATTCACTTACTGATGACCAAAGATTTATTGATGTATTCAACAGAGGGAAAACACAAGCGAATTTCAAAATAACAACAGATGAAAAAATAAAGATTATTACATCCGGGAATACTGTTTTAACAAAAACCACTGAAAACAACAAAAATGTTTACATCGGAAAAGTAAATGTTGAGGATCGAGTTTGGGCAGTTGTAGACTGGAGTAAAGCGGCTGACGGAAAACAAACTGCAAACATCACGGTTAGTGATGATTTTGGAAACTCAAAAACATATACTGCATCCATTGTGAAAGCAACTGTTAATCCTGAAACCGAAAAATCTACCAATAACGGATTTTATGAAACAAACGGCGAAGTTTCTATTGAAGCCGAGCACTACAGTAGAAATGTTGCAGTAGGCGGTCAAGAATGGAGAGTAATGCCTGGGCTTGGCAGAAGCGGCGATTCAATGAAAGTCTTTCCGGACCTTTCCGCTGCGACAAATGCTACAAGAATAGACTCGAACTTCGAAACGACTTCTCCATACTTAGAATATAAGGTGTATTTCGAATCAACCGGAAATTTCATCCCAACCATGTACAGGTTGCCTACTTTGAACGAAGGCAAAACTTGCAGAACGGCTATACAGTTTGATAACGGCACCATTTCGTTATTTAAAGGAAACACGTTCGCAACAGATGAGGATACCGGAGCTTGGGCGACAGGGGTACTTAACAACATAGAAAAACTCACCTTAGATAATGAGCCTTTTAATGTTACAACACCGGGCTGGCACACAATAAAAGTTTATAAATCGGATGCGGGTATAGTCATTGATAAACTTGTTTTAAGAAAACAGTCACAACCTGAAAAAGCGTCACATCTTGGCGCTCCCGAAAGTTTTAATACGATCATCTCGTACAATAAACAATCTCTTGCAAAAGCGCCGACTTTTTCTTTGAGTGACTTAACTTTCCCTGAATCCAATCAAAAATATTACTTTGATTTTTCAAGCGATGCATCCAATGTATCAGCGGGGTATATTGGCATTGACAATAAGATGCAAAAATCTGCACTCAAATGCTATGAATGGGATTCTGATGGTTTTGCAAGTCTGAATGCCGCTATCCGAACAGCGGAAAAGACTTCGGTGCGCGACCAAGGAATCGTTTATAGCGCAGCCGCTTCAGGCATAAAATTCAAAATGCCGAAAGCAGGTAAATATTTGGTAAGTTTAGCAATCGGCGACCGTCTGTCAGGTGGAATATCGGTTTCTAACATGAATGTAACCGTAAACGGCAGCGAAGTAATAAAAGGGCTGAATGTTACAAGCGGACGCACCATTGAAAAAGGGTTTATTGTAGATGTTTCAGAAGATCAAACATTAAAATTGAATTTATCCGGCAGCTGGGTTTTGGCAGCGGTTGAAATTACTCCTTATAAGGAAGCAACTGCGAATGACGGGAACTTAAGTTTTACTCCTGATATAAACGGTAATATCAATATTGAGGCCGAAGCGGCAATGGAAAATTCAGAATATGCCCAGTCTGTGGTAGGAACAGATAGTTATCAATCAGAATGGGTTCCTTCCAGCGGTATCAGCGGTCATGGAATGTTTGCAGGACCTAATGTGAACAACGGTTACTCTGATACCAACATGGCAACGAATAAAGGGGCTAAGCTGAAATATAAAGTTAACTTTAAGAATACAGGGGTCTATAACGTTTGGGTTTTGGTAAAAAGTCAGTGTGCTGATGATGACTCGTTACTGATTTCAATAGACTCCGGAACACCAATTGTGTTAAACGATTTTCGTGATACCGAAAGTAATTTTAAATGGTTAAATGCAGGACAATTAAGCGTTTCAACAGCAGGAATACATACGCTTACTGTTTGTGAGCGTGAAGATGGTCTTGTGCTTGATAAAATTGTCTTGACAAGGTCGACTGTAAATCCAATTAACACTGGTGGGGTAATGACACGGGATAAAGAAACTATAGACACGACACAGCTGGACGCTAAAATTCAGCAAGGAATGGCTTTATTGGATGGAAATTATCCGGAAGACGACTTAGTGGAATTGAGATTAGCGATTCAAAATGCGAATTATGCCAAATCAAAAGAAAATGTCACGAATGCCGAAATTGCTTCCGCATTGGATAGATTAACAAAAGCGATAGATAAACTGAATCCTTCTGTTAAGCCTACAAGGATAGAAATCAGTAAAAGGTCTTTGTATATTCAGGTTGGGAAAACTGCAAACCTTACCGCTGTTATTTCACCATCCAATGCAACGAATAAAGAGGTACAATGGACTTCTGCTAATAAAAGCGTTGCCACCGTTGATTCGAACGGTAAGGTTACTGCCAAAGCATCTGGTACAACAACCATCTATGCAACCACTTCAAACGGTCTGCAAGCATCCTGCACGATTTATGTTAAAGGATGGTATCAGTCTGCAGGCAAATGGTATTTTAACGATGATAACGGCAAAGCTACCAACAAGTGGATTAAAGACAGCAGCAAATGGTACTATGTTGATGCAAAAGGTGTAATGCAAACCAACAAATGGATTAAGTCGAGTGGCAAATATTATTATGTTGACAGTAAAGGCGTAATGTCAACCAATAAGTGGATAAAATCCAGCGGGAAATATTATTACGTTGACAAGAATGGTATCATGCAAGCCAACAAGTGGATTAAGGCAAGCGGCAAATATTATTATGTTGACAGTAAAGGCGTAATGTCGACCAACAAATGGATTAAATCAAGCGGTAAATGGTATTATGTTGATAAGAACGGCATAATGTTTTCAAATACTTCTAAAAAGATAGGTGGAAAAACCTACAAATTCAACAAGAGTGGAGCTTGCATAAATCCATAATATAATTTCTTTTTAAATAACTGCTTGCCAATTGGCAAGCAGTTATTATTTAAGTCAAAAATTGTTATGAATTAAATAATTGCATGAACTGTATTTTTATAGTTCATCATCACATACTATCACTGAGGTGATGATTATTTCTGAATATATTCATTTATGCCTGTCCGATTTGTTAGACAATGATCTGTCCAGTTATGAGTATTTTTATTCCCTGTCAAAAGACATGCAAGATAAAATAACGAAGCTTGATTTAAGGTCATTTGACGAGATACAAGATTTCGTTGACAGCCAAAACACATGAGAACGTTTTAAAAACGGTTCTCATGTGTTTTTTTATTTGATATCAAAGATTTTTTATGATATAATTTTTTTAATTAAACCTTTATTTGCCAAAAATCCAAGCACAGTACGTATTATAATGAAGGAGTTTCTAAGTCCTATGAAAATTGTTGTTCTTGATGGATTTGCTTTTGCAAAAAATATTGATTTAAGCGGGCTGAAAAGTGTCGGAGAGGTTACTTTTTATGAAAGGACGCCGCCTGAGCAGGTCGTGGAGCGGATTGGAGATGCGCAAATCATCTTTACCAACAAAGTGGTGATATCGCAAGCGGTGATTGATGGCTGTCCTAATCTTAAATATATCGGGGTTTTTGCAACGGGATACAACACCATTGACACCTCCTATTGCAAACAAAAGGGAATCGTAGTAACGAATATTCCAAACTATTCGACCGACGCCGTTGCTCAGCACGTCTTTGCCTTGATACTGCATTTTTACAGCCGAGTGGCAGAGAGTGACACTGCGGTAAAGGGAGGCGCATGGCAGAATTGCCCCGATTTTTGCTATTTGAACACGCCGATTGCGGAACTTCGGGATAAAACATTGGGCATCATCGGGTTCGGAAACATCGGGGAAAGAGTTTCCAAAATTGCGTTGGCATTTAATATGAACGTCGTGGTGTATTCAAGGACTCCAAAGCCTGAATATGAAAACGAGAACCTTTCGTTTGTTTCGCTCGATGAACTTTTAACAGCCAGCGATATTGTGACAATACACTGCCCGCTCGTTGCCGAGACCAGAAAGCTTATTAATGAGCAAAATATTGATAAGATGAAAAACAATGCCATTATCATTAACACAGCAAGAGGACCGATTGTGGATGAGCAAGCTTTGGTGCAAGCATTGAATGAAGGCAGAATCGCAGGCGCGGGAGCGGATGTTGTGTCAAAAGAGCCGATTTTGGAAAGCAACCCGTTGCTTTCGGCAAAAAACTGTGTGATCACACCGCATGTTGCGTGGGCACCGCTTCAAACAAGGCAGCGCTTGATGAAAATAGCGGTTGAGAATCTAGTCAGCTTTTTGGATGGGAATCCGATAAACGTAGTGAGTAATTAAAGTCTTGTAATAAAAAAGGAGGAAAATAGTTTGATAGAGATTAGAAATCTTCAAAAGTCCTACAAAAACCACCATGTATTAAAAGGACTTAACATGCATGTGAAGCGTGGCGAAGTGTATGGATTCATCGGAAAAAACGGAGCGGGTAAGTCCACCACGATGAACATCATCTGCGGGTTGCTGAAAAAAGAGTCGGGTGAAGCTTTTTTAGACAGCAAAGATGTTTCCAAGATAGAGAGGATACCTGTGGGCTATCTGCCTGAGGCACCTGCGCTTTTGGATTACATGAACTGCTATCAATATCTTGATTATATTGCGGCGGCATCGCTATATGAGGGAGATATCAAAAAACGGACGCAGGAAGTCATTAATCTTGTGGGGTTGTCTGACGCCGCACACAGAAAAATCGGAGGATACTCCCGCGGAATGAAACAGCGTGTGGGGATTGCGGCAGCTCTTTACAGAGGGCATGAGATTATTATTCTGGACGAACCGACCTCTGCACTGGATCCTCAAGGGCGCGCAGAAGTCATCAGCCTTATTGAGATGATGCGAAAGATGGGTAAAACAATCTTGCTTTCTACTCATATCCTATCGGACGTGGAGCGTGTGGCTGACCGCGTGGGGATACTTAACAACGGCGTGTTGGAAGAAGAAGACACGATACAAAATCTTCTTGACAGATACTCTGATAATATCATCAGCTTTGAAACAACCGGCACCGCACAAGGACTGCCTGAAAAAATCAAAGAATTAAGCGTCTGTGAAAACCTCGCTGTTAACGGAAACACTTTTTTTGTGTGGACAAAAGGGGATTTCCAGCAAGCCAATCAGGCATTATTTAGCTTTTTGAATGAACAACAGATCTGGGTAAGCCGTTATCAACTGCAAAAAATGACTCTGGAACAAGTATATATCAAGGTGGTGAACAAGCCATGCAAATAACAGCCGGAATGAAGAAAGAGGCCATGGAGCTTTTTAAAACGTACAGAATTTTCATATTTTTCGTAGGATTTGTTCTGTTCGCGGTCGTAGACCCTTTTATGATTAAGGTTTTGCCAAAACTGATGGAACAGTCAGGGGTTAATATGCAACAATTAGGGAGTGCATTTGCGGAAACACAACAAACTGCGCTTACCTCCTATGTTGGGGATGCCTTTCAGCTGGGGGTATTGGCAATGCTCCTTAGCATGATGAAAATCGCAGGAGGCGACCAAAAAAATCGAAGCTGTGTCATCCCGATTTGCGCGGGATTTAAAAGAGAAACCTATATTTATTCAAAATTCCTTGTGATTGCTCCTATTGCATTTGTGGCAGCTTGTATCGGATACGGAATTGCATACGGTGTCTCGGGAGTCTTGTTCACACAAAGAGCGGAACTTGTGGATGTCTTGTTTTCCTGTCTCGCGTTTTGTGTGTTTATCGCTTTCATTGCTTGCTTTATGCTCTTTTTGGGAAGCATCACTGGAAAAGCGGGAATCAGCGCGGTGTGCATCTTCTTTTTCAACACCATTGTAATGATGATTCTGCCTTCACTGAAGCTTAATCACTATAATCCTTTCGCACTTCAGAGCTTTGCGACCAGTTTCGGTGACGTTGATAAAATCGATTATTTTGCCAGCATAGGAATCACCTTAGCGGTCTGTGTTTTATTTGCGATCATTGCGGCAAAGATTTTCAAAAAGAAAAGACTGGTATAGATTTAAAATGTGTTTTTGATTCTATACTATACCTGCCATGATTTATTTAAAAAAGTAAATTTATATAAAATAGCTATTTCGTCAACAACGGGATTTGTATACCATTTTTAATGTGATATCCTTAAAGCATCATAAAAAGGTTGTGCACAAGTGTAAAAATGATTGGGATGGGGGTGGCTTATGAACAAAAAAATGTTGTTTATATTAAATCCATTTGCGGGAAAAGCGCAGATCAAAAACAAACTGCTCGACATCATCAACATTTTTACACAAAATGGATACGATGTAACCGTCCATCCAACACAGAAGGAAATGGATGCCTATCATGTTGTCCAACAAAACTACAAAGACTATGAAGTCGTGGTGTGTGCGGGCGGGGACGGGACCTTGAACGAAGTGGTTAAAGGCCTGATGGCGTGCAACGGGAAGGTGAAGTTAGGATACATCCCATCCGGGACGATGAACGACTTTGCGACCAGTCTGAAGCTGTCAAAAAACATGATTCATGCTGCAAAAGAAATTGTTGGCGGAGAATCTTTCCTTTGTGATATAGGATGCTTTAATGAGCAATATTTCACCTATATTGCCGCGTTCGGGGCGTTTACAGATGTTGCTTACAGAACAACACAGCAAGCTAAAAACATATTGGGAAGACTGGCTTATATTCTGGAAGGAATTAAAAGACTGCATACAATGAAGGCATATCATCTGATTGTAACGCAGGAAGACTGTGTGATTGAAGATGATTTCATATTCGGAATGGTCACAAATTCGGATTTTGTGGGCGGTTTTAAAGGACTTAGCGGCAAGGGTGTTGTTCTTAATGATGGTCTCTTTGAGGTGATGCTTGTTAAAATGCCTCAAAACGTGATGGATTTGAACAATATCATCGGCGCGTTGGCAACGCAGGATCTTTCAAGCGAGTACATCTATTCTTTCAGGACTTGTGACATTACGTTTGTTTCAGAAGAAAAGGTTCCTTGGACTTTGGATGGAGAATACGGTGGAAGTCATCAGATTGCAAAGATAGGAAACAAGCCCGACTCCATTGAATTTTTAAAATACGCTATTAAAAACAAATGATAATAGCATTAAAGTATAATTTAGACGGTTATGCGAATGAGACTTAGAATAAGAGATATTAGGGAAGACCATGATCTTAGCCAAAAACAAGTGGCGGAACTATTGATGTGCGATCAATCTTTATATTCCAAATATGAGCGTCAGGAAAGAGAAATCCCGCTGAATCTTATGATAAAGCTTGCAGCTTATTATCATGTCAGCATTGATTATCTTACCGGCTTGACAAATCAAAAGACACCCTATCCCCCCAATCGGGGATAGGGTGTCTTTTGATTTGTTCGCCATCTATAGAAATACATAAAGCGATAAAAAATTAAACAAATTAGACAAATCATTGCTTTGGTTTTTTACGTATAGAACAGAAGATACACGTTAGGCACAAAATTTACGAAAAACTTACTGTATTATGACGACGGATTTTACATTATAAGGATTATTATTATACTATAAAGCCAATATAAGAGCATAATATGTGTACTATTTCGTTGAATATATATAAAAAATAAGTTGAAAGGATAGGGATGGTATGATATAATTTTGATGAATTCATAAAAAACTTTTTATGAAAAGATAATAAATAATCTTTATGAATAAAATATTTTTAGGAGGAGAAATATGAATCTTACCAAACAAAAGAACGGTCTTTCGAGACGCGTTGTTTCGATTGCATTGGCGATGGCAATGTGTGCCTCAATGACACAGGCGCTGATTTCCGGAGCAACAACAGTTTCTGCAGCAACCGCTTCGGCAACAACAGAGGACTACACACAATACGTGGACCCATTTGTGGGGACAGACGTTGACTATGGTCAGCAGTTCCCAGGAGCGATGGTTCCTTACGGTCTTGTAAAACTAAGCCCGGATACGTATCCTCATGTGACGGACGACCATGCGGGATATGACTATAGCAAAGACAGAATCGCCGGGTTTTCACACACAAGAGTAGAGGGTGTTGGCGGACAAGGCGCCGGTGGAGATATTTTGGTCACCCCTACATATGTTACATTTAACCAAAGACCTTTGGCTGTTTCAATGGGGCAAAAATATACCCATCCGAAAGAATCGGCAAGCCCCGGTTATTATTCTGTAGAATTGACTCCGAAAAAAGGAACCCAAGTGGGTACTTCGGGTACTGTCGATTCCACAACAGGGAAAAACATCTTGGCAGAGATGACTACCGATACAAGGACAGGATATCACCGCTATACTTTGCCTGAAGCAGGAAAGTTTAGTTTGGCTGTGGACATGAACTATACATACCACGGAACAGATATTAGGAATGCTTTGCTTAAAGTGGAGAATAGTGCAACAACTACCGCTTTGTCGGGACGTTTCAGCGGCAAGAATGTTACCGGTAGCGGAAAATACACTCTATATTATTATGCCGAAACCAGTAAACCAGCAGCTTCGTTTAAAACGTGGAACGGAAGTGCTATGGGAACACAGACCTCATTGTTAGGCAATGATCTTGGTGCAATTCTCACATTTGACGGCACAGAAAATGAAAAAATTGAGCTTAAAGTCAGCATTTCCCCAATTAGCGCCGAACAAGCGAAAATTGATATGCATAATGAAATTCCAAACTGGAACTTTGACCAAGTAAAAGCAAATGCAAAACAAAAATGGAATGATGTTTTAAGCAAAGTTAAAGTGGAGAATTCCACAACAAGTGACCCGGACGGAAGGCTTAAAAAATTATTCTATACACACCTATACCGCATGTTCATGACCCCGGTAAACGCAACCAGCACATCCAACACTTTCAGAGCAACAGACGGAAATGTGTATCAGGCAAATGACTATACCCATTATGATTCATGGACATTATGGGATGATTTCAGGAAATATCCAATGATTGGACTTGTGATGCCTGAGACATACAAGGATATTATTCGTTCACTTTCAAACTTAATGGAATACGGCATTGCAACCTGGAGTACGAACAATCAAACCGTTCCGAATGTAAGAACCGAGCATGCGGTTGCACTTTTGGCGGACGGTGTGGCAAAAGGATTTACGGATATCGACAACCTTCAAGCCGCTTATGCGAAAGCAAAGTCGATCGCGAACTCAAATTGGGGCTCGGATGAACTTAAGGGCTATTCTGTAGGGCGTGTTGATAAGACAGTAGAAAATTCTTATGATGACTGGGCAGTTTCGCTTCTTTCAAAGACCCTTGGCAACACGCCGGATTATGAAAAATATATTAAACGGTCTTTCTTCTATAAGAATCTATTTAAAGCTGATGCGGTAAAAAATGCAACAGGTACAGGACTGACATATGGATTGCTGTGGCCAAAAGATGCAAACGGAAACTGGATGGCTGCAGATCCGGAGCAATACGGGAACAACGGTCTTTATCAGGGAACCCTATGGCAGTACACATGGTG
>JARBTU010000229.1 GCA_029240015.1 Oscillospiraceae bacterium
CACCATGCGAATCGACATAACAATTTCCTGCAATTCATCCGTTAACTTGCGCAGCTGGCGGGATGCTTTACTGAAGTTATTATCAATGCCCATGTTCTGCTCACCGGGAGTAGAGGTAACCATGGATTCCGTAATGACAATTTCACCCATTAAATCCATCAAATTGTCGAGCTTAGACAGGTTGACATTAATGAGGTTTTGTTTTACAGTGGTATGTGTAGCCGCAACCGTTTCGGTTTTGCTTTCCTGCTTTTTCCTTGAGTCCTGTTTGGCAGTTTTCGTTTCCGCCTGAGGAACCGCAGGAGTAGCTAAAACGGTATAATTCTTGGTGTACATGAAATTCTCAATAATTTTGAGTGCATCTTGCCGTTCTTCCGGGTTTTTAAATGAAATAATAAACCCGTTCTGGATAATTTCTTCCGCGCTATCGGGATTTGTCTGAATATCTTCCGGAGTGTATGTAATATCGCGATACGTTTCGTTTATCACGTTGATAAGCATGAATGCACGCAAATTTTCCATTTTTGCTTCATCGTCAAAATTGACCCGAATGGCATACGGATATTCATCATCATCTGCTGAGGGTATCACTTTTACATCCTCCGCCGCTTCCATCGTATCGGATTCCTCGCTTTGCGGCAATTCCGTCATTTCCTGTGAAATCTTTTTAAGGAATTCATTAATTTCTTGCTCAAAAGTGCCGATATCTGTATTAAGCGGCTGGTTGCTTTCCACCTTGGCAATTTCTTCTTTCAGAAAGTCGCTTGACCGGAATACCAAATCAAACAAGCCATCATTGAATTGGGCATCCATTCCGCTTTCCCTCACATAGTAGAACAAATCCTCTATTTTATGCGAAATGGTTGCCAGACTATTAAACTGCATCATAGCAGATGAGCCTTTTATGGTGTGCATGATTCTGAAGATTTCATTAATACTGTCAGAATCAAAATGGCTTTCTCTTTCGCAGTTTATCAATATCCCGTCTAGATGTTCCAGTAAATCCTTCGCTTCAAAAAGGTATACATCCAACATAGAATCCATCGTATTATCCATTTTTAATTCACCGCCTAATCAACTTTATATTATGTATATCGACCAATATTAAATAAAAATTATGCTTTAAATGATGCATTTTTATTTTATTGTATGATATATTGTAAGAAAGCCTAAAATTCTATAAAATATGATAAAATAACGCAGAAAGGCATGGTTGCTTTATGCCCGATAACCTCCATATTTCGCCTCCTATTACCGGCAGCACAACGAATAAAATCACTCCGACGCCCAGAGATTCCCAACAGGTACCTGTTGTTGATCCTGGGAGAGTTGCGCCCGCCAACAGCAATCAGCAGGCGGAGCAAAACGCAACTTTTGACTTTTTGCTCAGTCGCAACTCTGTTTACAGTACATTCATAGAGCAATTTCGTCAGACACCCGCGCTCAGCCAAACTCTTAATAAAATTATGTTTGATCTGTTTGCTCAAAAGGACGGCTTGCAGCAGACGGCAGCCGCCCCCGCTCTTATGCAGCAGCTGGCGGCAGCAAAAGAAATGGATAAAGCCGCTATCCTGAATAACCTGTTGTTTCAAGTGCAGCATCAAACCCAATTTTCCGATCCTTTTTTTGATGCTTTTCGGAGCTTGTTAAAACAATTCCCCCATACTGATCTTGATGTTCATTTAGCAAACTTTTTGAAAGCATATGACGGTGTGCTTTCTGCTCCCGCAAATATGAAATCCATTACAAAACAGCTCAACGACCTGGAACTGTATTTGCCGAAATTTTATGGAAAAAAATTGCAGCCTTTCATTGACAGGCTGGTTCCTGAATCCTCTTCCAACAACATACAACAAAATTTAGCGTTGCTGAAGGAGAACATTATTCCCGTATTGCGCGAATATGCCGCTCTCACCAAAGATTCGGGAAAAGCCAGAGATACCATCTCCCTACTTGTCCATACTCTTGCACGGCTGAACACGAACTCGCGCGAAGACATGGTCAATAAGTTTTCGGTCTTGATGGATTATTGCCGATATGATTTAAAGTTGCCTCCTTCAAAAATGAATAGTCTGCAAGAGTTATTTGCAAAATGTCTCATGGAATCCTCCCATAAACCCGAAAACAATTTTTATGATTCCCTTATGTCTGCTTTATCCGAAGGCGCCAAACAAAACACCTCCAATTTGAGTCAGGCACTATATAAAGATATCAGTGCCTCCCTATTAATGGATAACAGTGTTTATATGCCTTTTACTCACGTATTTTTACCGGTATATTATCAAGGACAATTCATGTTCTCTGAAGTATGGATTGATAAGGAACCCTTTCGAGAAGAATCCTCCGGGCAGGAAACCGAAGAAAAATCAACTAATCTTTATATCACGTTTGATATTAAGAACTTAGGATATTTTGAAGTTCAAGTTCAAATCAATCGGCTGAAAACCTCCGTGCGCATCAGCATCCCCCCATTATTAGAGAACAAAAGTAAAAGCATCCGTGATTCTGTTTCGCAAATTTTCAATCAAAATGGAATGAACGCCGGGGACATCGTTCTTACCGCGGGCAATCCACCGCAAGTACCGAGTATGATCATGAAAAAAATACGGGAGAGAAGGGATGCTATCGATGTCTCAATATAAAAAACTGCAGCACGCTGCCGCTTTACGATATCAACAGGACTCTCAGCACACGGCTCCGGTCGTGGTAGCATCCGGTTTGGGTTATACGGCTCAAAAAATTATAGAAGTGGCAGAAGAAAGCCATGTTCCTGTTTTTCAGGATGATTCTCTGGCTACCATTTTGTCACAATTTCATGCAGGTACAGAAATTCCGCCGGAATTGTATCAAGCCATTGTCGATATTTATGTGTATTTCCTGAACTATTCGCTAAACAGCGAAGAAACGTAAAAAAACAGTTTGTTTATTTTTACATATGTTATACTTATTGTATATTTAATAAACGAAATCTTTTTTAAAGCAGAATTTCCACTAAACATTTCATCAAACTTGCCGATACATTTATTAAATCATAAAAACCGCGATGAGGCATATGCCGATAGAGTAATCCGGTTTCAATTCCATTGACTTGCTCCCGCTCGGTGAGTTTGCCCAACGATTACGGCGGTCTTTGGGATTACGCGGAAACAATAGACATTTTCCGCAGTAAATGTCTATTG
>JARBTU010000230.1 GCA_029240015.1 Oscillospiraceae bacterium
TCCCAACTATAACCCATATTGATGTATATAGGGGATTTTTGTTTTATCTTTAGTGCCTGATCGGTCATATAAAAAACGACTTCCCAATTTTCCAAATGATAGGCCATCCTTGCACATTCTACATAAGGGTCTCTCATATGGGGACACTCGGCAATGGCTCTGTAATACCAACCAAGTGCGTTTGTATAATCTTTCATTTCAAAATAGGATTTGGCAATCCATCTCATGGAAGCACATCGTTCTTCTCTCCATACCGAGGATTTCAGGCTCAAATGCCTTTTCAATGTTTCAATACACTTTTCCCACATGCCTTTGTACATATATTCACGTCCAAGATAATAAGTAACACGGTCATCTTCAGGAGATTCCTCTACAGCCATTTCCAAGAGAGGAAGATAAGAGCCTCTTGACTTGGTGCTGTCAGGAAAGTGGTTGAGCACCACTCCCTCTGCGAAAACCTGTTTTTCGGGAGGAGTACCGACAAACTTTAAACATTCATGAATAGGATAGTTCCATCTATAGTTATGTCGGGTGTGAATTTTAAAATAATGAAATTGCACGTCAGGGCTTCCGTCCGGCTTTAAGCTCCAGTTATAAAGATATTTGGCCATGTGCGTGCCGGGTACCCATGCATTTTCAAGTGCTTTTCGCCACCCTTTTTCAAACAGTTCATCCAAATCGGTACAAACACAAATATCCACATCATCAGGAATATGATCCAATGAGGCGTTTCTTGCAACATCGAACCGCCATGGTTTGATAGTGTCAACATAAACAACAGCACCTTTTTGGCGCAGTTTTTCTACGGTACCATCGGTGGAGCCGGTGTCTGTGACGATAATCATATCCGCCTCGCTCATAGATTCGATCCACTTGTCTACGAATTTCTCTTCATTTTTACAGATAGCATAAACACATATTTTATATTGATTCAAATGATCACCTCAAAGGTTCTTTTAGTTTAAGACTGATTAACTGAAGGTTGTTTTTTAACCGTTCATCATTTGGCGCCATTTCGCAAGCTTTTGTGGCAAATTCATATGATTTTTCATATAATCCCAGCCTGTAAAAGCTAATGGCAGAAAGATCATAGAGGGTATAGTCCCACGATTTAGGTTCGGTGAGATAGCTTCCGGTTTTGATATTGATTTTTAAAGCCTCGGTGGTCATAAGCATTACAAGAGGCCATTCGTCTTGAAGATATCCAAGCTGTGCCATATAAACGTAAGGCTCCCGAACATGAGGACATTCAGCAATAGCCTTATAAAGCCACATACGGGCTTCATGGAGATCTCCTTTTTTCTCATAACCTTGGGAAATAAACCGCATGGCAGCGCTGCGTTCTTCATCCCATTTGGCAGACGGCATCGTTAAGTAATGTTTTAACGTATCAATACTTTCGTCGTTTTTGTTGTAATACATGTATTCTCTGCCTAGCCAGAACATGCCTCTGTCATCATTCGGGTTTTCTTTGGCGGACAATTCCAGCAAAGGAAGGTATTGGCTTCGAGGTTTGGTCAAATCCGGATAATGGTTTAAAACCATTCCCTCTACCCAAACAGTTTTTTCCTTGTCGGGGCCGCTGTATTCCAAGACCTCATGCACCGGATGAATCCAACGGAAATCTTTGCGCCGATGGATTTTTTCCATTGGAAACTGCTTGTTTGGCGAGCCGTCGGGATGGTAACTCCAGGTGAAGAGATATCTGGCACGGGTGCAGTCAGGTGTCCAAGCGTCTTCCAGTTTTTTTCGCCATCCTTTTTCGAATACTTCATCCATATCATTAGAGACACAGATGTCTACATTTTTGGGGATATGTTCAATGGCCTTGTTCCTTGCAGCATCAAACCGCCAGGGAACAATCTTTTCAGAATAAACCTTGGCCCCTCGTTCTTTCAGTTTTTTTACAGTAGAGTCTGTGGAGCCGGTATCTACCACCACGACCATATCTGCTTCACTTACCGCGTCCATCCAACGGTCAACAAACTTCTCTTCGTTTTTGCAGATGGCATAAACACAAATCCTATATTTGTTCAAATCAAACTCCATTCCGTCGCTGCGTGCCGACATGAATTTGTTTGCGCTGAAAGAACTTTCTCCTACGCAGCGGAGAAACCAAAAAGCATTGAAGAAGAAATCTAAGAAAGCGGAATGCTTTTTTGAACAGCGCAATTGAATCTACTTATAATATATGAAATGATAACAGAACTTGATACTTGGAAATAAAGTAATATGACGGAAAAATCGCATTTAAAATAACAGTTTCCGTTTTAAATTGAATAATTTGATTCATTTTACAATATCATAATATATAGACGCAGGTATCACAGTACTTAAATTTTAGGAGTTATCATAAAACAGTAAAAAATTTGCTGCAAAGCCGGGAAGTTATGAAACATCAGGAAGAAAGGCCTTTTAGCAGACAAGATAATAAGGGGAAAGGCAGGAGTTTTTACAATGAGAGAGTATCGATCCTTGATTAAGACCCATTTGGATAAGTTTAAGTCGATGGGAAGGTTTGATTATTTAAAGCTGATTCCAATTTATAATAATCAAAAAGAAATGGTAGGTTATTTAAGACCTGTAACGAAAGATTACAGAACATCAATGCCGGAATGTGCGGGATTGGTGGCAAAGTGGCACAATGAGCATCCGGAAATATTTGGGCACCCTATGACGGTAACGGAGCAAACCACGCAAGAATGGCTAGACACATCTATTATTGAGCGGGATGACAGAATCTTGTTTATCATTGTTGCTATAGACGGAGCAAAAATAGGTCATATTGGACTTTCGTCTTTTAGATATGATCAGAGATGCTGTGAAGTTGATTCGGTTCTGAGAGGAGAACAATCAGGGCATAAAAGGATGATGGGTTTTGCTTTGAATTCTTTGATAGATTGGGGTATTAAGTATTTAAAGCTGGAAGACATTGAACTTAAAGTAACATCTGATAATAAGCAGGCAATCGATTTTTACAGAATCAATCATTTCTATATTTTAAAAGCACACAAACCCCATGAACACGAGACTTCGCCCAAGTCTTATACTGTGATGAAGCTTCATATGCACAGGTGGAAAAAAGAAAACATCTCTTGAAAAGACAGTAAGTTTGTTTGCGTTAAGCAAACAAACTTACTGTTTCTATTCGTAAAACTTTTTGA